>CAMPJH010000065.1 GCA_946886845.1 uncultured Sphingomonas sp.
AGCCATGAACTGCGGGAAGCTTTCCTTCGCCTGGTACATGCCAGCGCCGCGCTGGGCGACCCGATGAACCCACTGGGCGTCGAACGGCTTGGTGAATTGCTCCTCGTCGAGAGCGACGTCCTGGTCCTCGGCGTTGCGGCGACCGGCGTCGGCGATCAGGTCGCCGGCGGCCTCCCACAAGGCGTGCATGGCCTGCTCGAATCGGCCGTCGTCGCCATAAGCCGCAAGGCGCGCGCTCACCTGCTCGTCGGTCAGCTTCTGCAGATGCGCAGTGTCGCTCTTCATCTCTGGTCGCTCCGTCGCAATCGAGGTCCTGTTGCGCCGCTCTTGCGCCGGCAATGGTTAAGAGCGGGTTAGGGCGCGGCAATCTTGCGTGGGTGCGGGCGCGGTCTTAAGCGGGCTGCGGCCGACCGCCGGCCGAATAGCCCCGAAAGGAAGCCTCCGAATGGCAGCAGTCAGAGAACGACCCGTGTCGCCGCACCTGACGATCTGGCGTTGGGGGCCGCACATGCTGGTGTCGATCCTCCACCGGATCACCGGCGCCGGGCTGACCCTGATCGGGTTGCCGATCCTCGTCTGGTGGCTGATGGCCACCGCCGGATCGCCGGATGCCTATGACGGCTTCACCAGCGCCGCGACTCACTGGACCGGGCTGGTTGTCCTGATCGGACTGACCTGGGCGTTCTTCCAGAAGACTTTCGCCGGCATCCGCCACCTGGTGATGGACACCGGCATGGGCTTCGAGCTCAGGCGCAACAAGCTGGGCGCGGTGCTGACCATCGTCGGCTCGTTGATCGCGACCGCGCTGCTGTGGGCCTATTGGCTGGGAGTCCTGAAATGAGCCTCGGCGACAGCGCAACGGCGCTCGGCAAGGTCCGCGGCCTCGGCTCGGCCCGCGAAGGCGGCGAGCATTGGCTTACGGAACGTGTGACCAGTGTCGCTTTGCTGCTGCTCGGCGCCTGGTTCGTCGCTTCGCTGCTGTTCCTCCCGGACCTCGACCAGCGGACGCTCGTCGAATGGCTTCGCAACCCGACTGCGGCTGTGCCGATGGCCTTGTTCGTGATTACCGCCTTCCGCCATGGCCTCGACGGGATGAAGGTGATCGTCGACGATTATGTGCTCGACGATGGCAACCGCTGGGCGATCAACACTGCGCTCCTGTTCCTGGCCGTCGCCGGCGCTTCGCTGGCTCTATTCGCGCTCGGCCGGATCGCGTTCGGAGCGGCCGCGTGAGCGCTTACAAGATCATCGATCATACCTATGACGTGGTCGTCGTCGGCGCCGGCGGGGCGGGGCTCCGGGCAACGATGGGCGCCGCCGAGCACGGGCTGAAGACCGCCTGCGTAACCAAGGTGTTCCCGACCCGCAGCCACACCGTCGCAGCGCAGGGCGGGATCGCCGCGGCGCTCGGCAACATGGGGCCGGACCATTGGACCTGGCACATGTACGACACCGTCAAGGGTTCCGACTGGCTCGGCGACCAGGACGCGATCGAGTATCTCACCCGCGAAGCGCCGGCGGCGGTGGTCGAGCTCGAGCATATGGGCATGCCGTTCAGCCGCACCGCAGACGGCAAGATCTACCAGCGCGCATTTGGCGGGATGACCCAGAACATGGGCGAGGGGCCGGCCGCGCAACGCACCGCCGCCGCCGCCGACCGGACCGGCCATGCGATGCTGCACACGCTCTATTCGCAGAGCCTGAAGCACGATGCCGACTTCTTCATCGAATATTTCGCGCTCGACCTGATCATGGAGGACGGCGCCTGCCGCGGGGTCGTCGCGCTGTCGATGGACGACGGCTCGATCCATCGCTTCCGCGCCCAGGCGGTGGTGCTGGCAACCGGCGGCTACGGCCGGATCTTCTTCTCGGCGACCGGCGCCCACACCCAAACCGGCGACGGCAATGGCATGGTGCTTCGCGCCGGCCTGCCGCTGCAGGACATGGAGTTCGTCCAGTTCCACCCGACCGGCCTCTACGGCGTCGGCGTGCTGATCACCGAGGGCGCCCGAGGCGAAGGCGGCTATCTGACCAATTCCGAGGGCGAGCGTTTCATGGAGCGCTACGCCCCGAGCGCCAAGGACCTCGCCAGCCGCGACGTCGTCTCGCGCTCGATGATGATGGAGATCCGCGAAGGCCGCGGGGTCGGCGAGCACAAGGATCACATCTGGCTCCATCTCGACCATATCGATCCGAAGGTCCTGGCCGAACGGCTTCCTGGAATCACCGAGACGGCGATGACCTTCACCGGGGTGGATCTGACCCGCCAGCCGGTGCCGGTTGTTCCTACCGTCCATTACTCCATGGGCGGAATCCCGACCAATTATCACGGCGAGGTCGTCACCATCCGCGATGGTGATCCCGATGCGGTCGTGCCCGGGCTGTTCGCGGTCGGCGAGGGTGCGTGCGTTTCGGTCCACGGCGCCAACCGGCTTGGGTCCAACAGCCTTACCGACCTGGTCGTGTTCGGCCGCGCGGCGGGTATTCGGCTCGGCGAGACGCTCAAGCCGCAGGCGCAGCAGGAGCCGTTGCCGAAGGATTCGGCGGAGCTGGCGCTCGCCCGCCTCGACCATTTCCGCCATGCCGAGGGCGGCAGCCCGACCGCGCAATTGCGCGAGCAGATGCAGCGGACGATGCAGGCCGATTGCTCGGTGTTCCGAACCGAGCGCACGCTGGCCGAGGGGGTCACCAAGATCGATGCCGACTATCGCAAGATGACCGACATTTCGGTCACCGACCGAAGCCTGATCTGGAACAGCGACCTGGTCGAGACTCTCGAGCTCGACAACCTGATCGCCCAGGCAGTGGTGACCATGCATTGCGCCGCCAATCGCAAGGAGAGCCGCGGCGCCCACATGCACGAGGATTATCCCAAGCGCGACGACAAGAACTGGATGAAGCATACCGTCGCCTGGTTCGACGGCTGGGGCGGCAAGGGCGGCGAGGTCAGGATCGACTACCGTCCGGTGCACCAGTTCACGCTCACCGACGACGTCGAATACATCAAGCCCAAGGCGCGGATTTACTGACCCACTTGGGCTTGTAATCCGGCTCGGCTAGAGGCTCAGCCCGATGGCCGACGCGATTCCGCCCAAACGGATCTTCCCGAGCTCCAAGATCGACGCGCGCGCCGCCGAGCATGTCCCGTCGATCCCGCAGACCGAAAGCGAGGCGTACAAGCTCGCCTTCCAGGACTTGGACTTCCTGCTTCGCGAGGATCTTCGCCCGGTCCGATTCCAGCTCGAACTGCTGAAGCCCGAGCTGCTTCTCAACGAAGCCAGGGTTGGCTCGACGATGGTGTTTTACGGTTCGGCCAGGATTCCCGCGCCGGACATGGCCGACGCCCTGATCGAGGCGGCGACCAACGACGAGCAGCGGCTGGTCGCTGAACGGCTGAAGGCCAAGTCGCACTATTACGACGTCGCCCGCGAGCTGGCGCGGCTTGCCAGCCGCTGCGCGCCCGACGCGGACGGGATGCGCCATTTCGTCGTCTGCTCGGGCGGCGGCCCGTCGATCATGGAGGGCGCCAACCGAGGCGCGCGCGATGAGGGCCGGGACACCATCGGACTCAACATCGTCCTGCCGCACGAGCAGCTTCCCAACACCTACGTCACTCCCGAGCTGAGCTTCCAGTTCCACTATTTCGCGCTTCGCAAGATGCACTTCCTGCTGCGGGCCCGAGCGGTCGCGGTGTTCCCCGGCGGGTTCGGCACGTTCGACGAATTCTTCGAGCTTCTGACCCTGATCCAGACCGGCAAGGTGCGGCCGCTGCCGATCCTTTTGTTCGGCCGCGATTTCTGGAACCGGGTGGTCAATTTCGAGGCGCTCGCGGAGGAAGGCGTCATCGCTCCCCACGACCTCGACCTCATCCACTGGAGCGAGGACGCGCAGGAAGCCTGGGACCATGTGACGACATTCTACGAACGCAACCCGCACCCGCGGCCGGTGCAGACCGCGCCGCCGGAATAAGAGCTGGAGAGACGAATGGCCCGCGCCTGGCATTTGATGAGCCGCCCCGACGGGCTTCCGACGGACGACAATTTCGCGCTCAAGGACTTCGCGCTGCCCAGGCTCGAGGACGGACAAGTCCACGTTCGCAACCTGTGGCTGTCGGTCGACCCATACATGCGCGGCCGGATGAACGAGTCGAAGTCGTACATCCCCCCCTTCCAGATCGACGCGCCGATGGAGGGCGGGGCGGTTGGCGAGGTGGTCGAGTCGAAGGCCGAAGGCTTCAAGAAAGGCGATTTGGTGGTCCACATGGCCGGCTGGCGCGACGAGGCGGTCATCCCCGTGACGGGTGTCCGCAAGCTCCCGGACCTGGGCGTCGAGCCGCAGGCGTTCCTCAGCCATCTCGGGATGCCCGGCGCGACCGCTTACTTCGGCTTGCTCGACGCGGCGGCGGCGAAGGAGGGCGACATCGTCTTCGTCTCGGCCGCCGCCGGGGCGGTCGGCTCGGTCGTCGTCCAGATCGCCAAGGCCAAGGGCATGACGGTGATCGGCTCGGCCGGCGGCAAGGCGAAATGCGACTTCGTCCGCTCGCTCGGCGCCGATGCGGCGGTCGATTATACGGCCGGCCCCGTGCTCAAAGGCCTTCGCGAAGCCGCTCCGGACGGGATCGACGTTTATTTCGACAATGTCGGCGGCGACCATCTCGACGCCGCCTTCGCCCGCGCCCGGCTTCACGCCCGGTTCGCTTTGTGCGGCATGATCGCCGGTTACAACAGCCGCGAGCCGATGGCTTTCCGCTACATCATCCGGGTGATCGCGATGCGGATCACCATGCGCGGCTTCCTCTACGGCGATTATGTCTCGCGGATCGACGAATTCTACCGCGACATGGGCGAATGGGTGGCGAGCGGCAAAGTGAAGCCGGCCGAGACGGTATTCGAAGGTCTTGAGCGGGCGCCGGAAGCCTTCCTCGGCCTGTTCAAAGGCGCCAACACCGGTAAGATGCTGGTGAAATTATGAGCAATCCCATCCCAATCCGCGGAATCGACCATGTCGTCCTGCTTGTCGAAGGAATGGAGCGGGCGACCGACTTCTACACGCAGGTACTAAACTGCGCGGTGGACAATGACCTGCCCGAATATGCGATGCGGCAATTGCGGGCGGGCGAGGCGTTGATCGACCTGGTCGACATCGACCGGCCAGAAGGGGAATGGGCGCGGCCGGCGGTCGCAGGAGGGCGCAATGTCGACCATGTCGCCTTGGCGCTGGGGAAGGCCGACCGGGAGGCGGTTCGGCGGCATCTCGCCAGCCACGGCATCGCCATCGAAGAAGAAGGCGAGAATATCGGCGCGCTCGGCCGAAGCCTGTCCTTTTACGTGCGCGACCCGGACTTGAACCTCATCGAGCTTAGCTTCCCGCCAGCCTAGCCGACGAAATTGCAGGCGGCGGGGTCGCCGCTTTCCAGGCCGCGCCGGAGCGCCGCCATCCTCTGTTCCGCCGTCCCGTGGGTGAAGCTCTCCGGGACGACGCGGCCCTGACTTTGGCGCTGCAAGGTGTCGTCGCCGATCGCCTCGGCCGCCCGCATGCCTTCCTCGAGGTCGCCGGGCTCGAGGATCGAGCCCTGGGCGTCGCGGGCGTTGGCCGCCCAGACGCCGGCGTAGCAATCGGCCTGGAGCTCGATGCCGACCTGGATCTGGTTGCCCTCGGCGCGGCTGGCCCGCGCCTGAGCGGCAGACGCCCGGTCGAGCGTCCCTTCGAGGTTCTGGATGTGGTGGCCGACCTCATGGGCGATGACATAGGCCTGGGCGAAATCGCCGGGCGCGCCGAAGCGGCGGTCGAGCTCGTTGAAGAATGCCGGGTCGATGTAGATCCGCTGGTCGGTCGGGCAATAGAACGGGCCCATCGCCGCCTGCGCGACCCCGCAGCCGGACTGCCCGACATTCGAATAAGCGACCATCTCGGCCGGCCGATAGGTCTTGCCGGCACGGCGGAACAGCTCGCTCCAGACCTGCTCGGTCGACAGCAGGACGCCCGACAGGATGCGGCGGTCCTCCGCCGTCAGTCGCGATTGGCCCGACGGAGCCTGCTGCGACGGGCCGGAGCCGCTCGGGAGGATCCCGCCGCCGCCGATCGAGGTCAGGATGAAATAGCCGATCAGCAGGACGACGATGCCGCCGATCCCGAACCGGCTCGCGATCAGCGGCAACAGGCAGCCGAGCATGTTGCCACCGCCTCCGCCGAAGCCGTTATGGCCGGTGCGGTCGATGAAATGGTCGCTGCCGTCGTCGCCGAGCCGAACCATCCTGCGTCCCTCCTCGTAAGCCCCTCCAATGCGCGAGCGGCATGGCGGTTGCAAACCTCGTCCCGGGCGGCGAGTAGCACCGCAAAGGATGCAGCAATGATTCTCGAAGGTAAGATTGCGCTGGTGACCGGGTCGACCTCGGGGATCGGGCTGGCGATCGCCCGGGCGTTCGCGGCCGAAGGCGCCAGGCTGATGATCAACGGTTTCGGCCCGGCCAACGAGATCGAGCGCGAGTGCCGCGAGCTCGGCGCGATCCACGACGGCGCCGACCTGTCGGACCCGGTCGCGATCGAGCGGATGATGGAGCATTGTGCCGACACGCTCGGGCCACCGGATGTGCTGGTGAACAATGCCGGGGTCCAGCATGTCGCTCCGGTCGAGAGCTTCCCGCCGGAAAAGTGGGACTCGATCATCGCCGTCAACCTGTCGGCGGTGTTCCACACCACCCGCCACGCGCTGGGGCCGATGCGCGACAAGGGCTGGGGCCGGATCATCAACACCGCCAGCGCTCACAGCCTGGTCGCCAGCGCCAACAAGTCTGCTTATGTCGCCGCCAAGCACGGCGTCGCCGGCTTCACCAAGACGGTCGCGCTGGAGGCGGCGCGTGACGGGATCACCGCCAACTGCATTTCACCGGGCTATGTCTGGACTCCGCTGGTCGAGAACCAGATCCCCGACACGATGAAGGCGCGCGGCCTGACTCGCGAGCAGGTGATGAACGACGTGCTGCTCGCCGCCCAGCCGACCAAGCGGTTCGTCGCCCCGGAAGAGGTGGCCGCGCTCGCGCTGTTCCTGTGCCGCGAGGAAGCGGCGTCGATCACCGGCGCCAACATCAGCATGGACGGCGGCTGGACGGCTGCATAGGCTGGGGACAATGCGGCTCGCCTTTTCCGTTTTGCTTTTAGCCGTCAGCGCCTGCGCGATGGTGCAGCCGCCCACGGCGGTCGTCACCCAGCCGCGTCAGGACTGGCGCGCGGTCGCCACCGAATCCGACCGGGTGCGGCTCCGCGATTGGCGCAAGACGTTCACCTCGGCGATCGCTTCCGCCCGAGCGAGCGGTCATTCCGCCGACATCGACCGCGAGGGCGTGCTGCTGCAGCCGGACTCGGCGCTTGCCGGCGGCCCGATCCCCAACGGCATGTACAAATGCCGGGTGATCAAGGTCGGCGCCAAGTCGACCGGAATGCTCGGCTTCGTCGCTTATCCGAATTTCTCCTGCCGGGTGCAGCAGGACGGTCGGCTGCAGAGCTTCGCCAAGCTGAGCGGTTCGCAGCGGCAGGTCGGGCTGATCTTCCCGAGCGACGGCTTGCGCCAGGTTTTCCTCGGCACCCTGATGCTCGGCGATGAAGCCCGGGCGATGCATTATGGCGTCGACCAGGAGCGCGACGTCGCCGGCCTTGTCGAAAGGATCGGGCCGAGCCGTTGGCGGCTGGTGATGCCGTCGCCCCATTTCGAATCGCAGCTCGACGTGATGGAGCTGATTCCAGCGTAGGATGGACAAATGAAACTGAAGCTTGCCCTTGCCGTTTCGGTGCTGATGGCATCGACCAGCGTCCCTGCAGCGACGATTGCCGAGGGCGTAGCCGCCGACATGCCGCAGTTGATGGCGCTGTACCGCGACCTGCATGCCAACCCTGAGCTGTCGATGCAGGAGGTGAGCACGCCGTCCAAGCTGGCCGAGCAGATGCGCAAGCTCGGCTTCCAGGTCACCATGAAGGTCGGCCAGACCGGCGTTGTCGCAGTGATGGAGAACGGCCCCGGGCCGGTGTTGATGATCCGGGCCGACATGGACGCGCTTCCGGTCAAGGAGCAGACCGGCCTTGCCTTCGCTTCCAAGGCGGTCGGCAAGCTTCCCGACGG
>CAMPJH010000066.1 GCA_946886845.1 uncultured Sphingomonas sp.
CATAATCGACATAGACCGGCGCTCCGGCGCGGCTGATCACCGCCCGCTCGAGCCGTCCGCGGACCGGCGCGACCCGCTGCATCGCCGAGAAGATGTCCTGCCACTCGCCGCCGCTCGCGAGCACCAGCGCCGCGGCTGTCAGCACGTTGGATGCCTGGTAGGCGCCGATCAGCGGCAGCGCGAGCCGGTACGGCTTGCCACCATGCTCGATTGCCAAGGTCTGGCCGAGCGGCGTCGGCACCTGCTCGACCAACCGGATCGTCTCGCCCTTGCGACCAACGGTCATGATTTCGAGGCCGCGCGCCTTGGCCCGCTCGATAACCTCCGCCGATTTCGCGTCGTCGGCCCAGATCACCGCCGTCCGGCCCGGCTCGATCACGTCCTCGAACAGCCGCATCTTGGCTTCGAAATAGGAAGGCATGTCCGGGTGATAGTCGAGATGGTCGCGGCTGAAGTTGGTAAAGGCGGCGGCGGCGAGCGGCACGCCTTCGGCGCGATATTGGTCGAGCCCGTGGCTCGAGGCTTCGTAAGCGACATGGCTGATCCCCATGCGCTTCAAGCCCGCCATGTTGCTGAGGAAGGTGACGATGTCGGGCGTCGTCAGTCCGGTCTTCACCTGGTCGTCCGAGGTCGTCACTCCCAGCGTCCCGATCGACGCCGATCGGTGACCCAGCATCCGCCACATCTGCCGGGTCATTTCGACCGTCGAGGTCTTGCCGTTGGTGCCGGTCACCGCGACCACCACCTCCGGATAAGGCGCGAAAAATTTCGACGCGAGTTGCGCGAACAGCCGGCGCGGCTGCGCGTCGGCCAGGTGCACGGCCTGGCTAACCTCGGCCTCCGGCCGTGCAACGACCGCGATGGCGCCGCGCTGGACGGCTGCGGGGATGAAGTCCTCGCCGCTGAACACCGCGCCCTTGAACGCGCCGAAGACATTGCCGCGAGTTACCTTGCGGTGGTCGATGGCAAAGCCGGTCACTTCGGAATCATTCTCGACGTCGGCGAGGTCGCTCAACTTCACGGGGGTTAGTGCTCCGCTTTTTCGTGAATGAACGGAAGCACTTCGGACATGTCGGGCTCGCGGCCCTTGTTCGGGATGATTCCGAGCAGCGGCGCGATTCGGCTCACTGTCTGCGACATGATCGGGGCCGCGTTCCAGCCGGCGGTACGGAAACCATAGGTTTCGGCGGTGGGCTGCGGTTCGTCGAGCATCACGACCATCGCATAGCGCGGTTCGTCCATCGGGAACACGCCCGCGAAGCTGGTGACGACGCGGGTGTTGGAATAGCCGCCGGCGACCGGCTTATTGGCCGTCCCGGTCTTGCCGCCGACCCGGTAGCCCGGCGCATCGGCCTTCTTGCCGGTTCCCTGGGTGACCACTACCCGAAGCAGGCCGCGCATCTTGTAGCTGGTGTCGGCGGTGAACACCCGCCGGCCCTTTGCGGCCGGATGGCGCGCATCAACCTTGAGCAGGGTCGCCGGCCGGTAGATGCCGCCGTTGAACAGCGTCGCATAGCCCGATGCCAAGTGGAGCGGCGTGACCGCGATGCCGTGGCCGTAGCCGACCGTCATCGTCGCGACCTCGCCCCAATTGTTGCCGGGAGTAAGGGTTCGCCCACGCTCCTTCAGCTCGACCGCGATCGGCGACAGGAAGCCCATCTTGCGAAGGAACGCCTTTTGCCGCTCGGCCCCGACTTGCGCGGCGATCTGCGCGGTCCCGATGTTGGAGCTTTCCTTCATGATTTCGGCGACCGAGCAGGCGCGGCCGAACGGATGAGTATCGGTGATCGTCCGGTTGCCGACCCGGAACTGGCCCGGGCATTGGTACATCTTGCCGAATGTCTCGATGATCCCGCTGTCCATCGCCATCGCCACGGTGAACGGCTTGTAGGTCGAGCCGAGCTCATAGACCCCGAGCGTGGCGCGATTGAACCGGGCTTCGGGCGACCCCTGGCCGGCGGCATTGGGGTTGAGCTGGGGAAGCGAGGTCATGGCGAGGATCTCGCCGGTGTGGATGTCGAGGATCACGCCCGCCGCGCCGATCGCCGAGAAGCGCTCCATCGCCGCGAGCAAGTCATGCTCGAGGGCTTGCTGGACACGACTGGAGATCGACAGCTGGATCGGCTGTCCGCGAGTTGCGGCATTGGACAGCCTGTCGTCGAACGCGCGCTCGATCCCGGCGACCCCGCGGCCGTCGACGTCGGTATAACCGATGACATGGGCGGCAAGGCTGGTCTGCGGATAGAGCCGATCCGGCTCGCGATCGAGCGCCAAGCCGGGCTCGCCGATCGCGTTGACCGCTTCGACCAGCCGGGGCGCCGCCCGGCGCCGAAGGTAGAAGAAGGTCTGCGGCGAGCGGAGCATGGCGAGGTAGGCCGCTTCATTGTGCTCGGGCATCAGCTGCGCCAGCTTGCGGGCGAGCTCGCGCTTGTCGCCGATCACCTTCCGGGGGTGCAGGCCGATGCTCCAGGCGTCGATCGTCCGCGCCAGCGGCTGGCCGTCGCGGTCGATGATGTCACCGCGCTCGGGCACCAGCGCGCTGACCCCGGGCTTGCTTCCGGCATGATCGCCGAACGCCGCAAGATAGAGGATCCTCAGCACCACCAGCGCGACAACGCCGACGTAGATCAGCATCGCCAGCATCAGTCTTTGATGCATGGTCGACAGGATTTGCCGCCGCTGGCCGACAAGCCGAAGCCGCTCGGGGCGCTGGGCGGCGAGGGCTGCGGTCGGGGCGTTCATCGATTCGAGCGCGATGCCTTGGCTGTGGAACCGCTGGCCGGAAGCGGTGCGAGTGGATCGTTCTTGGCGGTCCTAACCGGTTTTGTCACCGCCGCCGCGGGCGGCTTGACCGGCTTGTCCCCAGCTTTCTTCGAATCGGCGGAGGGCTTGGTCTCGGCCGGTTTCGTTGCTGCGATCTTGACGTCGGCCGGCTTGCCGTCGTCGGCTCTCGGAGCGGCGGCTCGGGGCGCGGACGGCTCGGCAATCTTGAGGCCGGCTTCGTGAAGCAGCTGCCCGCCGGTTGCGGCGGATTCCGCCTCGGGTTGCAGCTGCCGCGGGACCGCCGGAGCCGAGGCCAGCACAACCGGCGCTTCGACCGCCGGGTTCTGCTCCGGCCTGACCAGCCGCGCGAGCTGGAACTTGTCGCCGAGGATCTGGTCGGCGCTGGGCGCGGACAGCGCCAGCACCCGGACGTTCCACCGCTCGAGTTGGGCGAGCCGGCCGCGGGTTCCGATCTCGGTCTGGAGCAGGCGGATGTCGCGCTGGGTGAGCGCGATCTCGGACTCGACGCCTTGCAATGCCGCGCGCTCGGATGCCACCCGGAGGGAGACGAGGTAGCATCCGAGTGCGGCTCCAGCCACGACGCTCGCCATGAACACCGAGTGGAAGCTGCGAACCCTCATTTGCGCGATCCTTGCTGATTCTGGCGGGCGGGCGCCGAGGTGCGCACGGCACTGCGCAGCCGGGCCGAGCGGGCGCGCGGGTTGGCCGCCAGCTCGCGCTCCGACGGGGAGACCGGCTTGGCGACCCGCTCGAACGTCGGTTCGTTGGGATCGACAAGCGCGGGTCGGTGGCGCGAACCGGCGGGCATCCCTCCGCTACGCTCGCGGAAGAAGCGTTTGACGATCCGGTCTTCGAGGCTGTGGAAGGTGACGACGGCAATCCGTCCGCCCGCCTTCAGCGAGCGCTCGGCCGCTTCCAGGCCCTGCTCGAGCTCGTCCAGCTCGGCGTTCAAATGGATCCGGATCGCCTGGAAGGTGCGAGTCGCCGGGTCGGTCTTCTGGCCCGGCCGGTGGCCGACGGCGCGCCGGACGATGGCGGCAAGCTGTGAAGTCCGCTCGAGCGGCCGTGCGGCGACGATCGCCCGAGCGATGGTCCGCGCGCGGGGTTCCTCGCCGTAGTCACGGAGTATGCGGGCAATTTCCGCTTCTTCGGCCTGGTTGAGAAACTCCGCCGCGGTTGGCCCGCTTTGGTCCATGCGCATGTCGAGAGGCCCGTCGGCCTGGAAGGAGAAGCCGCGCTCGGCGCGGTCGATCTGCATCGAGCTGACGCCGATATCGAGGGCGATCGCGTCGACCGGGCCGATGCCGCGCTCGGCGAGCACCCGGTCCATCTGGCTGAAACGTTCCTCGACGAGCGTAAGACGGGCGTCCGGGACGAGTGACGGCCCCTCCGCGATCGCATCCGGATCGCGGTCGAAGCCGATCACCCGTCCCGCCCCCACCGCAAGCATTGCGCGGCTGTAACCGCCGGCGCCGAACGTTCCGTCGACGGCGGTGTCGCCGGGCTGGAGCGCGAGCGCGCCGACGACTTCGTCGATCAGGACTGGTTTGTGTGGAGCCTGGCCGGTCATTGCCCCATCCCCCGCTCTTCAAGCCGGAACCGGGCGATGTCTTTCATGTCCTCGGGAATTCGCGGCTCGGCGAGGAACAGCTTCGGGTTCCAGATCTGGAAGGTTTCGCCGGTGCCGAGGAACAAGGCGAGCTCGTCGATCTCGCCCTTGCGCCGCATCATCGGCGGAAGCACCACCCGGCCGGAGCTGTCGTAGGGGACTTCTTCGGTCGCGGCGAAGGCGAGCAGGTTGCGCTGCTGATATTCGAGCGCTGCGTCGGCGTCGCCTTCCTGCTTCTCGAACAAGCGTTCGAGCTTGCTGTGCTTGAGCGCCGCGTAGGCGGGATCGTAGGCGCTCAGCGCGGGGAAGGCTTCGTGCTTGGCAAGGACAATGGTGCGGGCGTCGCCGCGCCGTTCGATCACGGAGCGCAGGAATGCGGGCACGGAGACGCGGCCTTTCGCGTCGACCGCGTTGAGAGCGCTGCCTTGGAACAGATGCTCAAGCGCCACGTCCACTCCCTTCGCAGCGCAAAGGCTCCCCGTCCGCGGGCGCGCGGCAGTGCCGCCGGTCCCGCGCCGGATCGTCGAAAATGAGGGCATTCCCCCGCGCTACAGCCGGTGTTGGTAACTCAGAGCTGCACGGGATACAACGGATTTCGATGCCATTTGGTGGGATTTCATGCCTACACTTGGAATTGCGCGACTTTTTTGCCTCAGTTTCGCGCTCTGTTCTACTCCTGTTCTTGCTGCTTTTCCCTGTGGATAAGTCTGTGCAACGCCGCCGACTCGCGAATCAGCGCTCGAGCCGACCCAGCTCTTCGAGCAGCAGGTCAAGGTTGGCCGAGCCTGCCCCGCCCTCGATTCGGCCGGCGTTGATGAAGTCGGCGTCGGCGACGACAATCGCTTGGCCCTTGCCGATCCGGCAGCGCGCGATCAGCCGCTCCGGCTCGACGACGCAGCCGGCGGTTGTCGCAAACAGCGAGCCGGGAGAGTTCGCGCGGATTTGGACGTCGCCGATTGCAAGCGACCTTGGCCCGCGGCGGTCCGGCGAGTCGAGCCGAAGGCCCCAATGGCCGAGCAGGCCGGTGTCGGGAAAGGCGAGCGGCGGCCGAAGCGCGTCGCCCAGTGGGCGCTCGCTTTGCCATTCTAGTGCCGGGTCGGCGAGCAGAAGCACCCGGCCGCCGCCGCGCACCCATCGGTCGAGCTCGACCAGCGCCTCTGCCGGCTGGGCTTGCGGCTGCGCCATCAGCAACAGCCGTCTGCCGCCGAGCGACTGTTTGTCGGTGACGCCGATCGGGACGATCCGGTAGCGGCTCTCCAGAGCCTTCAGGACCGGCAACGCGGGCGCATCGAGGGTGAACTGCTCGGGGAAGACAATCGGCAGGCTGGTCAGCATCAGCAGCTCGGGGCGCTCGGCCGGTGCGCGCGCCGGAAGCGATTGCGATCGGTCCTTCAGGGCCATGCCGATTCCGGCGGCCGCGGCGACCAGCAACATCGCCCCGGTCGCGGCCCGCCCCCGCGCGCGCGCAGTCACTGGCCGGTCGCGGGTTCGTTGCCGTCCGACGTTGTCGCCCCGGGAGCGACGCCCAGCGCGGCGCGCTCGGCGAGCGGCTCGTTCGGCGTGTTGGTGGTCGCGTTGTCTGCGGCGGCGGCGACATTGTCGTCGCCGGAGCGGCTGACGATGCTCGCGAGCAGCACGAGGAGAAATGCGAAGGCGAGCCCGGTCAGGCCAATTCGGACCCGCTGGGCAGTTGTTCCGGTCCGGTTCGCCATCTTGATCGACGAAGCTATGGCTCGCTTCGATACAATGCAAGCAGCGGCCTTGACGAAAGGCGGTCCGCCAACGCAAGCGGCTGAGATGACTCGCACCTTGCTTCTGCTCGCCATTGCCGCCGCTGCGCTTGCCGGCTGCGGTGACAACACCATCGTCGCCGGCGGCCCCGACGACGATCCCGCCAATCAGGCCCCGGCCACCAATGAACCGGTCGAGCTGCCGCCGTCGATCGTCGCCAACCGCACCTATCGCTGCCGGGACAACAGCCTCGTCTATGTCGACTGGCTGAGCAACGACACCGCCCGCGTGAAGGAATCGCGTGAGGAGGCCGGAGTGACCGTGACCAAGGGCGCGGACGGCGCCTATGTCGCCGAGGGCCAGAAGCTCACCGGCGATCCTGCCGCCACCTCGATCACCGTCAACGGGAAATCCTGCCGGCGCTGAGCCCGTCCGCGGCTTGACTTGCCGCGGCGCCACCGCGAACGCCTCTCGTTGAAGGGGAGCGCGATGCACATCGACCGCCGCGGTTTCACCACCGGCGCGCTCGCGCTCGCCGCGACTACTACGCTGGGCGGACGAGCGGCCGCCCAGCTGGCGTCCGCGCCGTCGACCCAAGCCAAAGCGATGGCTGCGATCCAAGCCTATGCCGACGCCCATCGCCGCTGGTTCAACCTTCCCGGCCTGACCCTCGGGGTGACCAGCCCGAGCGGCTTCGAGGCAGTGATCCATTCGGGCTTCGCCAATGCCGACGCGCGAACCCCGATCACGCCCGACACGCTTTTCCAGATCGGCTCGATCAGCAAGTCGTTCGCCGCGTTCCTGCTCCATCAGTTCGCCGCCGACGGTCGCTTCCGCCTGTCCGACCGGATCGTCTCGCTGCTTCCGCAAGCTCCGCTTCCGGCCGACAGTCCGATCACCCTCCAGCACCTGCTCGATCATGTGGCCGGACTTCCGGGCGATGCGCCCTTGTTCGTCCGGGGCGGGCTTTGGACCGCTTATCCTCCAGGCGCGCACTGGCACTATTCGAACAGCGGCTATGAGCTGCTCGGCAAGCTCGCCGAACATATCGGCGGCAAGCCGCTCAGCCGCCTCTACGCCGAGCGGATCTTCGCGCCGCTCGGGATGCGGCGGACCCGCGGCGCGATCGTCGGCGCCGACCGGCTGCTTTACGCCCAAGGCTATGAAGCCGCAGACATGGCCGTTCCTTTCGTGCGCGGAGCGCGGCTGGCACCCGCTGCCTGGGTCGACATGGCCAATGCCGCCGGGAGCATCGGCTCGACAGCCGCAGAGATGAACCTCTATCTGCGCGCGCTGGCGGCCGCCGCGCAGGGCCGCGGCGGCCTCGGCCTCGGCCCCGAGCAGGGCCGCGCGCTCACCGCCCATTCGGTGGCCACCGGCTCGCCCGCAATGGGCTACGGCAACGGCCTCATGCATGTCTCGGACAAGGGCCGGAACTACCTCCATCATACCGGCGGGATGGTGTCGTTCACCTCGGCCTTCCACCTCGACATCGACAACGGCGTCGGCGCGTTCGCGAGCTCGACGCTCAGCGCCTTCAGCGACTACCGGCCGCGCAAGCTGACCCTGTTCGCAGTGCAGGCGCTGGCCGCCGCCGAAGCCGGCCAGCCGCTTCCGCTGCCGCCGTCGCTCGAATTGCTGGTCGCCAAGCCCGAGCAATATGCCGGCCGCTATGCTGCCGGCTCGCGATCCTTCGAAATCCGCGCCGGCCGCGGCCTGATCCTCGTCGCCGACGGCCGCGAAGCCGCGCTCGAACCCCACTCAACCGACCTGTTCGGGACGATCCACCCCGAGTTTCGCGATTTTTCGATCAAGTTCGACCGGGCCGGCGGCGCCGTCGTCGCCGCTCTGTGGGGGCCCGAGACGTTCGTCCGCCAGGGCGCGCCGGTCACCGTACCCCGCAGCGACCCGGCGCTCGCCCGGCTTGCCGGCCGCTACGTCAACGACAGCCCGT
>CAMPJH010000067.1 GCA_946886845.1 uncultured Sphingomonas sp.
TGATGCAGCGCTCGCGGGTGGTGCCGTAGACGATCAGCTTGGCGATCATGCTGTCATAGTAGGGCGGCACCCGATAGCCGGTGTAGAGGCCGCTATCGACGCGGACGTGCATGCCGCCGGGGGCGACGTAATTCTTCACCAGCCCGGGCGAGGGCAGGAAGGTGCGCGGGTCCTCGGCGTTGATCCGGCATTCGATCGCGTGGCCATGGAGATGGACCTGGTCCTGGCGGCAGGTCATGCCGTCGCCGTTGGCGACCCTTATCTGCTCGCGGACCAGGTCGATGCCGCTGATCATCTCGGTGACCGGATGCTCGACCTGCAGCCGGGTGTTCATCTCGATGAAGTAGAATTCGTCATTCTCGTAGAGGAACTCGACGGTGCCGGCGCCGCGATAGCCCATCTCGGCCATCGCCTGGGCGACGAGCGTGCCCATGCGGTTGCGCTGCTTGGGCGTAATGGCCGGGGAGGGCGCTTCCTCGAGCACCTTCTGGTGTCGGCGCTGGATCGAGCAGTCGCGCTCGCCGAGATGAATGGCATTGCCGTCGCCGTCGCCGAACACCTGGAACTCGATGTGGCGCGGGTCGGCGAGATATTTTTCCATGTAGACGGTGTCGTCGCCAAAGGCGGAGCGGGCTTCCGAGGCGGCCTGGCTCATCAGGCTTTCGAGTTGATCCTCTGAGGGGACGACCTTCATCCCGCGGCCGCCGCCGCCCGAGGCTGCCTTGATCAGCACCGGATAGCCGATCTCGGCGGCCAGCGCCTTGGCGTCGGCGATCGATTCGAGCGGGCCGTCGGAGCCGGGGACCAGCGGCAGGCCGAGCTTCGCCGCGGTCCGCTTCGCCTCGATCTTGTCGCCCATGATCCGGATGTGCTCGGGCTTGGGGCCGACCCAGGTGATTCCGTGGCTCTCGACGATCTCGGCGAACTGCGCGTTTTCGGACAGGAAGCCGTAGCCGGGGTGAACCGCGTCGGCGTGGACGATCTCGGCGGCGGAAATGATGTTGGGGATATTGAGATAGGATTCGGTCGCCGGCGGCGGGCCGATGCAGACGGTTTCGTCGGCGAGCCGGACGTGCATCGCATCGGAATCGGCGGTCGAATGGACCGCGACCGTCTTGATCCCCATTTCGTGGCAGGCGCGGTGGATTCTGAGCGCAATCTCGCCGCGGTTGGCGATCAGCAGTTTCTTGATCGTCATCTCCTAGACGAGGACGACCAGGGGCTGATCGAACTCCACCGGCTGGCCGCTTTCGACCAGCACCTGGGTGACGGTTCCGGAGCGCGGGGCGGTGATCGGGTTCATCACCTTCATCGCCTCGACGATCAGCAGCGTGTCGCCCTCCTTGACGGTGTCGCCGACCGAAACGAACGGCGTGCCGCCGGGCTCGGGGGTCAGATAGGCGGTGCCGACCATCGGTGAGCGGACCGAATTGCCATCGGTGTCGCCGACCGCGGCCTCGGCGTGCATCGGCGGCGCCATCATTGGCTGCGGCATCGGCGCGCCCGCAGCTTGCGGCACGTCGGCGAAGGCGCGGGCGGCGGGATGGCGCTGGACCTTTATCTTGCGGTCGCCGTCCTCGACCTCGATTTCGGTGAGGTTGTTCTCGGTCAGCAGCTCGGCGAGCTCGCGGACCAAATCGGGGTCGATCCGCATGCCGCCGTTTTTCGCGTCGCCGTTTTCCTCGGCTTCGCTCGGGACGGGTTTCGCCGGTCCGGCCATTTGCACTCCCCTACTGAAACCTACTGAATCTGGCGCGCAGACTTGGCCGCAGCGCCCTTGCAGAGCTGGGCGGCCGCGTCCAGTGCGAGCAAATAGCTCAAGGGGCCGAAGCCGACGATCGATCCGCGCGCGACCTGGGCGACGAAGCTCTGCCGACGGAAATGCTCGCGCGCGTAGATGTTGGACAGATGAACCTCGATCACCGGTACCTGCAGGGCGCCGGCGGCGTCGCGGATCGCGATCGAGGTATGAGCGTAGCCGCCGGCGTTGAGGATCACCGCGCTGGCCTTGGCCATCGCTTCCTGCAGCCAGTCGACCAGCTGACCCTCATGGTTCGACTGGCGAATCTCGACCTTCAGCCCGAGCGCCTTGGCGCGCTCCGCGAGCGTCGCGCCAATCTCGTCGAGAGTCTGCGCTCCGAACAGGCGCGCGTCGCCGCTTCCCAGCAGGTTGAGGTTGGGTCCGTTCAAAACATAGATCAAAGGTGGCGTCGCCATTGCGCGGCTCTATATGAGCGGCGAGGCAATCCACAAAGCGCGCTTTGGTAAATGGCTGAAACGGCACAGAAAGACGAAATCTCGGTCCAGGTGAACGGCGAGCCGCGGACGATTCCGGCCGGCGGCAGCATCGCCGACATGCTGCGCGCCATCGGCCTCGACCCCCGCAAGGTCGCCGTCGAGCGCAACCTCGAGGTGGTACCGCGCTCGACTCTCGAAGAGGTGCAGGTCGGCGACGGCGACGCGTTCGAGATCGTCCATTTCGTCGGAGGCGGCTGATGAACGCGCCGCGATCGGTCTCTGCCGACAGCTGGACCGTTGCCGGCCGCACATTCACCTCGCGGCTGATCGTCGGCACCGGCAAGTATAAGAGCTTCGAGGAGAATGCGGCGGCGGTCGAGGCGAGCGGCGCCGAGATCGTCACGGTCGCGGTTCGGCGGGTCAATATCGCCGACCCCAACCAGCCGATGCTGACCGACTTCATCGACCCGAAAAAGGTCACCTATTTGCCCAACACGGCCGGCTGCTTCACCGCCGACGAGGCGATCCGGACGTTGCGGCTGGCGCGTGAGGCGGGCGATTGGAATCTCGTGAAGCTGGAAGTGCTCGGCGAAGCCAAGACGCTTTACCCCGACATGCGCGAGACGCTTCGGGCGACCGAGACGCTGGTCAAAGAAGGCTTCGAGCCGATGGTCTATTGCGTCGACGACCCGATCGCGGCCAAGCAGCTCGAGGAAGCCGGAGCGGTTGCGATCATGCCGCTCGGCGCGCCGATCGGCTCCGGCCTCGGCATCCAGAACCGGGTGACGATCCGGCTGATCGTCGAGGGCGCCGGAGTGCCGGTGCTGGTCGACGCCGGAGTCGGGACCGCCAGCGACGCTGCGGTGGCGATGGAGCTTGGCTGCGACGGCGTGCTGATGAACACCGCCATCGCCGAGGCGAAGGACCCGGTGACGATGGCGCGGGCGATGAAATCGGCGGTCGAGGCGGGGCGGCTCGCCTATCTTGCCGGGCGGATGGGCAAGCGCCGCTACGCCGATCCCAGTAGCCCGCTCGGCGGTCTCATTTAACTGCAGCCGTCGGAACGGCTGCCCCGCCTCCCGAGTTTACCGGTCAGAGGTGGCACATGGCCGAGACTCTGACCAACTACGCCGCCGAGCGCGAGGCGATGGTCGAGCGGCAGATCGAGAGCCGCGGGATCACCGACCCGAAGATCCTCGAGGCGTTCCGGGCGGTCCCGCGCGAGGCGTTCATTTCCGAGGAATATGCCGACCTCGCCTACGGCGATCACCCGCTGCCGATCGAGGCCGGGCAGACGATCTCACAGCCGTACATCGTCGCGCTGATGATCAAGGCGGCCGAGATCAAGCCGGGCGACAAGGTGCTCGAGGTCGGCGCCGGCTCCGGCTATGCGGCGGCGGTCATCAGCCGGATCGCCGGCAAGGTGGTGGCGATCGAGCGGCAGCGCGAGCTGGTCAAAATCGCCCAGCAGCGGATCGCCCGCCTCGGCTATGACAACGTCAAGATCGTCGAGGGCGACGGCACCCGCGGCTGCCCCGAGGAAGCGCCGTTCGACGCGATCCTCGCCGCCGCCAGCGGCAGCCATTTGCCGCCGCAATGGGTCGAGCAGCTTGCCGAGGGCGGCCGAATCGTCATGCCGGTCGGCGACCCGGGCTGGATCCAGAAGCTGGTCAAGGTCACCAAGGGCCCCGGCGGCAACCTGATCACCGAGGACCTCGGCGGCGTGCGCTTCGTGCCGCTGATCGGCGAGGAAGGCTGGAGCGATGGCTGATGTCCTTGGCCTCGACCTTGCCGGGCTGATCCGCAACTCGGCCGAGCCGCTCCCGGACATCGACGACGACCGGTTCGCGGCGTTCTTCGACCGCTTCGGCGACGCCCGCGTCGTGCTGCTCGGCGAAGCCAGCCACGGAACGTCCGAATTCTATCGCGCGCGGGCGCAAATCTCGAAGCGACTGATCGCCCATCACGGTTTCACCATCGTCGCGGTCGAGGCCGACTGGCCGGACGCGGCGACTATCGACCGCTACGTCCGGCACCGGCCCCAGCGCGAGGGCGAGCAGAAAGCATTCGAGCGCTTCCCAACCTGGATGTGGCGCAACCGCGAGGTCGACAGCTTCATCCGCTGGCTGCGGCGGCACAACAACGGCCGCGACTATGGCGAGATGGCCGGCTTCTACGGCCTCGACCTGTACAACATGTCGATGGCGATGCGGGCAGTGATCGACTTCCTCGACGAGCGCGACCCCGAGCTCGGGCGGCTGGCCAGCCGCCGCTACGGCTGCCTCGATCCGTGGGCCGAGAACCCTGCAGCCTATGGCCGCCACACGCTGATGGAAGGCTATGCGCGCTGCGAGGTCGGAGTTGTCGAAATGCTCAAGGACCTGCTGCAAAAGCAGGTCGATTGCTTCGCCGAGGAATGCGACGAGTGGCTCGACGCGCGGTCCAACGCCCGGCTGGTCAAGAACGCCGAGGCTTATTATCGCGTGATGTACCACGGCTCGGCCGCGAGCTGGAACCTGCGCGACACGCACATGTTCGAAACGCTCCTGCACCTGCTCGATGCCAAGGGTCCGAACTCGAAGGCGATCGTCTGGGCGCACAACAGCCATATCGGCAACGCCGCCTTCACCGAGATGGGCCAAGTCCGCGACGAGCTCAACATCGGCCAGCTGACGAAAGAACGGTTCGGGTCCGAGGCGCGGCTGATCGGCTTCGGGACTCACAGCGGCACGGTGGCCGCCGCCGACGATTGGGACGAGCCGATGAAGATCAAGGTGGTGCGTCCGTCGCTGGAGGACAGCTACGAGCGCGCATCGCACGACAGCCGGCTGCCGCGCTTCCTGCTCGACCTTCGGCCCGAGGAAATCGGCCGCGACCTCCGCGATGCGCTGATGGAGCCGCGGCTCGAGCGCTTCATCGGCGTCATCTACCGCCCCGATACCGAGCGCTGGAGCCATTATTCGCAGTGCATCCTGCCTCGGCAGTATGACGGCTGGGTGTGGTTCGACGAAACCCAGGCGGTGACCCCGCTCCCGGGCGAGCAGCGGCCGGGCGAAGAAGAAACCTATCCGTTCGGGCTGTAGCGCGCGGGGTTAAGCGCTGGCGTTTGATTTGCTATGGGAGTCGCCTGAGCGAGAGGAGGGGCCCGTGACCGACACCAAGTGGACCATCAAGGGACGCGAGTTCGTCCACTGCAATTGCGCTTACGGGTGCCCGTGCCAGTTCAACGCGCTTCCGACCCACGGCAATTGCGAGGCGGTGGTCGCAGTCGAGATCGACAAGGGGCGGCACGGCGACACCGTGCTTGATGGCCTCAGGATTGGCGCCATCGTGCAATGGCCGGGCGCGGTCCATGAAGGCCGCGGCCAGTGCGTCCCGATCGTCGACGAGCGCGCCGACGAGAAGCAGCGCGAGGCGCTGCTGCGGATCATGAGCGGGCTGGACACGGTCGAGGGCGGGACCTTTTTCGCGGTGTTCGCGACTACTTATGAGAAGGTCCATGACCCGGTGTTCGCGCCGATCGAACTGGATATCGACATCGACGGCCGCTCGGCGCGGGTCCGGGTGCCAGGAGTGATGGAAGCGCGCGGCGAGCCGATCAAGAACGCGGTGACCGGCGAGGAAAGCCGCGCGCGGATGCAGATGCCACAGGGCTTCGAGTTCGACGTCGCCGAGGTCGGCCGGGGCTGGGCGACGACTCAAGGGCCGGTGGCGATCGAGCTCAGCGACAGCCACGCCCATTTCGCCGAGCTGCACATGACCGAGAGCGGTGTCGTCCATTAGGCTTGACGACAACGCCGCACCTTCGGCGCCGCTCACCAGCCTGCTTTCCCGCGACAGCCTGATCGTCGGCGCGGCGCTCGCTGCCGCGGCGGTCCTCGCCTGGCTCTGGCTGCTGAATTGGCGGATGGATGGCATGGCTCCGCAGCCCTTGTCGGCCGCCTATCTTCTGCCGGCGTTCGCGATGTGGGCCATCATGATGGTGGCGATGATGGTGCCGTCGGCGGCGCCGATGATCCTGCTCCATGCGCGAATCGACAAGGCCGAGACGATGCGCCTTAGGGCGATCCACAGCCTGCTGTTCGCGCTTGCTTATCTGCTCGTCTGGGCCGCGTTCGCGGCGGCGGCGGCCGTTGCGCAGGCGCTTCTCGTCCGAACCGGCGCCGTGTCGGCGATGGGGCTGGCGATCGGCGGGCGCGCGGCGGCCGCCGGCCTGCTGCTGATCGCGGCGTCCTAGGAGCTGACCGCGGTCAAGCGCCTGTGCCTCGACAAGTGCCAGTCGCCGCTGCTGTTCATCCTCCGCTATTGGAAGCCAGGCGCGGCCGGCGCCGCCCGCCTGGGCTTTGTCCACGGGCTGTTCTGCCTCGGCTGCTGCTGGGTGCTGATGCTGCTGCTGTTCGTCGGTGGGGTGATGAACCTCGCCTGGGTGGCGATTCTCGGGATCCTGGTCCTTGGCGAGAAGCTGGCGCCGCCGGCGTGGCGTGCCGAGCGCTACGTCGCCGCGGCCCTCTTCATTGGCGCCATTGCTGCCCTGGTTGCATGATCTGAAGCAACTTCCTGCCGAGTCGGATGTTGTTTGCTGGAACGACGGGATGCTCGGTCCGTAGACTCAGCGGTGGGTCTGGAGGAGACGATGTCGCGCCGCAGGGGCAGTTTCGAGAATAGGGACGAGGTGCTGGAGCGATTCGGCCATAAGGGAACGCCGGCCGCGCTCGACGATCAGCTCCAGTCGGCGGACACCAAACGCAAGAAACCTCGGCGCGAATGCCGGTCCTTCAAGCTCAACCAAAGCCTGTTCGAGCAGTCGCAGGGCTGACTAGCGCTTCGCCTTCTGACGCAGCTTGGTAATCGTCGAGGCGTGGCTGATCTGCTCGACGTCCGTCTTGCAGTGGATCAGGCGAATCCCCTTCTTCTTCAGCGCCTTGTCGAGCGCGGCGGGGAAGTCGGCGGTCTTGTCGACCGTTTCCGCCCAGCCGCCATAAGCGCGCGCGAGGGCAGCGAAATCGGGATTCTCGAGGTCGGTCGCCGAGACCCGCTTCGGATAGTCGCGCTCCTGGTGCATCCGGATCGTGCCGTAGCTGCCATTGTCGACGAGGATGACGAGCAGGTCGCAGCCGCGCTGAGCGGCGGTTGCCAGCTCCTGCCCGTTCATCAGGAAATCGCCGTCGCCGGCGACGCAAACCACCGGCCGGTCCTTGAAGCGGAGCGCGGCGGCGACCGCGGCCGGCACCCCATAGCCCATCGTCCCGCTGGTCGGGGCGAGCTGGGTCGGCATCGGCCCGTAACGCCAGTAGCGATGCACCCAGCCGGAGAAATTGCCGGCGCCGTTGGTGACGATCGTCTCGGCGGGAAGCCGCTCACGCATCGCCGCGACGCACAGCCCGAGGTCGAGCTTGACGCCTTTCGCCGGCTTCGGCTCCGACCAGTCGAGCCATTGCTTGTGCGCCTGCTCGCCGCAGCCGAAGCGGACCAGATCGGGATCGATCCAGTCGTCGACCATCTCGGCGAACTCGCCCATGTCGGCGCAAATCGGAA
>CAMPJH010000068.1 GCA_946886845.1 uncultured Sphingomonas sp.
CAGATCGTCACCGGCCGGCGGTCGGCCAAGGAGCTCGGCGGGCCGCTGAAGATTGCTCAGGTCGCCGGACAGCAGGCGTCGCTCGGCCCGTTTCAGTTCGTTCAGCTGCTGGCGCTGTTCTCAATTAATCTGGGATTCATCAACTTATTGCCAGTCCCGCTGCTGGATGGCGGGCATCTCCTCTTCTATTCTATCGAGGCGGTCCGCCGCCGGCCGGTCAGCGTTCGGGCGCAGGAATGGGCGTTTCGCGGAGGACTCGCGCTGCTTCTCGCCCTGCTCCTGTTCACAACGGTCAATGATCTCAGCTCATTCGGCTTGTGGGAACGGATCGGGCGCTTGATTGGCTAGGTCGCTTGGGGCAGGGCAGCACAACTTTTTCGCCGCATCTGCCGGCGGCACATCATTTCAAGGGCGGGGACGCGTGATTCCAGACAAAGCGAACATCTCCAAGCGCGCAGCTGCGGTGCTGTTGGTCAGCACCATACTCGGCGGTTGGTCGATGCCCGTGCTGGCCCAGGAGGCCGAGCAGCCGGCCCCGGTCGCGCCGACTCAGCCGGCCGTGCAGCAGCAGGCGCCGCTGGTGACGGCGCCGCCGGCGTCCGCAATGATCCGATCGATCGGCGTTCGCGGCAATCAGCGCCTGGAGCCGGCAACGATCATCTCCTATTCGAACCTGCAGCCCGGGACGACCTACACCGCCGAAACCCTCGATCAGGCGCTCAAGGACCTCTACGCGACCGAGCTGTTCGCCGACGTCGTGATCACCGGCGCCGACACCGGCAACATCATCATCACGGTTCAGGAAAACCCGGTCATCAACCGCATCGTCCTTGAGGGCAACAAGCGGCTCAAGGAGGACAAGATCGTCCCCGAGATCCAGCTCAAGGCGCGTGAGATCTTTACCCGCTCGAAGGTTCGCGCCGACGTCGACCGGATCGTCGAGCTGTACAAGCGCCAGGGACGTTTCGCCGCGCGGGTCGAGCCGAAGATCGTCCAGCTCGACCAGAACCGGGTCGATCTCGTCTTCGAGATTTACGAGGGCCCGATCTCCAAGGTCCGCCGAATCAACGTCATCGGCAACGAGGCGTTCGGCGACGATCGGCTGCGCAAGGAAATGTACACGCGCCAGGCCGGCGGCATTTTCGGCTTCATAAAATCCAACGACACCTACGACCCCGATCGCCTTGCCGCCGACCAGCAGAAGCTTCGCGCCTTTTACCTGACCGAGGGCTATGCCGATTTCCGCGTGGTCTCGGCACTCGCCGAGCTGACTCCGGACCGCCGCGACTTCATCATCACCTACGTCGTCGAGGAAGGGCCGAGATACAAGTTCGGGACCATCGACGCGGAGAGCGCGCTTCGCGACCTGTCGCGCGAGCGAATCATGGGGATGGTGAAGCTCCAGCCCGGCGCCTGGTTCAACGCCAAGGCGGTCGAGGACACGGTCGGTGGCCTCAACGAGCTCGCCGGCAACCTCGGCTATGCGTTCGCCGACATCTCGCCGCGCTACAAGCGCAACGCCGAAACCCAGACGATGGACGTGATGATCACCATCGGCGAGTCTCCGCGGGTCTATGTCGAGCGGATCGACATCCAGGGCAATACGGTCACCCGTGACAAGGTCATCCGGCGCGAGTTCCGGGTCAATGAAGGCGATGCGTTCAACGCGATCAAGATCAAGCGGTCGCAGGACCGGATCCAGTCGCTCGGCTATTTCCAGGAAAACATCGAGATCACCCAGACGGAAGGCTCGGCCCCCGATCGGGTGGTGCTTGGCGTCGACGTGCAAGAGAAAGCGACCGGCCAGCTGCAATTTTCGGCGGGCTATTCGAGCCTCGAGCAGTTCCTGATCTCGCTCGGCGTCCAGCAAAGCAACTTTCGCGGCATGGGGCAGACGCTCGACGCCAACGTCAGCTGGTCGCGCTACGCTCGGTCGGCCTCGGTCGGTTTCAGCGACCCCTATTTCCTCGACAAGGAGATCCTGCTCGGCGGCCAGCTTTTCCGCCGCGATTACAACGCCTTCAATTTCCAGGGCGGCGAGCGGAACACGACCTACAAGCAACTCAGCACCGGCGGCGGCCTGCGGCTGGGATTCCCGGTCACCGAGTTCCTGACTTACGGCACGAGATATTCGCTGATCCAGGACGACGTGACGCTCGGCGATATCTATTTCACCGACCCGGATTTCATCCCCGATCCGGACGGCACCGGGCCGCTGACGGAAACGAACGGTCCGCTTCCGCCGGTGTGCGACCCGTTGAAGGCGGGGCGCTACCTTTGCGACGAGCTCGGCAAGCGGCTGACGTCGTCGATCGGTCACTCGGTCGCCTATGACGACACCGACGGGATTCGGCCGACGCGCGGCCAGCGCATTACCTTCAGCCAGGATTTCGCCGGCCTCGGCGGCGACGTGAAATATATCCGGACCCGCGGCGAGGCGACCAAGTACAAGAGCTTCGGCGGCGGCTGGATTCTGTCCGGCCATCTCGAAGGCGGCTACATCCATCCGCTGCAAAAGAACACTAACCCTGGCCAGGACGCAATCCGGCTCACCGACCGCTTCTTCGGCACCCAGATGCGCGGCTTCGACGTTCGCGGCATCGGCCCGCGGGTCGAGCGCATTCCGTATGACTCGGCGGGCATGCTGACTACCGACGACCAGGATCGAGTCACCGACGCGCTCGGCGGCCGCGCTTATTACATGGGCCGGCTCGAGCTCGAGGTGCCGACCAGCGCTTCGATCCGGAGCCTTGGACTGCGCCCGTCGGCGTTCATCGACATCGGCTCGGTGTTCGGGATCAAGAAGCCCGACCTGATCGATCGGGTCGGAACCTGCGTGCCGAGGGTCGCGACCGATCCGATCATCATCGTCGACCCAGGCGAAACCCCGGCCATATGCCCGATCGGGCCCGACCCGACGCAACCGCTGTACACCTTTGTCCCTGGCTTCAAGGAAGTCTTCCTCGGCAACTCGCCCAAGCCGCGTATCTCGGTGGGCGTCGGCTTCAACTGGGTGTCTCCGTTCGGCCCGATCCGAATCGACCTTGCAAAGGCGATCGTGGTGCAAGAGGGCGACGACACCAAGCTCTTCTCATTCAATGTAGGAACACAATTCTAAATGCGTAAAATCCTTATGCTTTCTGCCGTAGCCGTCGCGACAGCGGCGCCCACTGCAGCCCAGGCGCAGCGCGCTCCGGCCGCTGCCATCGTCGTCGTTGATTCCAATCGCGTCTATCGCGAGTGCAATGCCTGCCGGACAGCCGCGGCGCAGCTCCAGGCGCAGGTGACCGCGTTCCAGAACCGGCAGCAAACGCTGATGAACCAGCTGAAGCCGGAAGCAGACGCCCTCCAGGCGGCGATCACGGCCCTTGCCGGCAAGCAGCCCGACGCGGCTCTGAGAACCCGCGCCCAGGCGTTCCAGCAAAAGCAGGAGCAGGCGCAGCAGGAGCTTACCCGCGCCGAACAGAACATCCAGTCGATCCGGGCCAATGTCAGCCGCCAGATCGACGCCCGCTACGGTCCGGCCGTCAATCAGGTCATGACCCAGCAGGGCGCCAATCTCGCGGTCGACGTCGACAACACCATAGCGCACTCGGCAGCCCTCGATGTGACCCCGGCGGTCCTGGCCGCGCTCAATGCGACGCTTCCCTCGCTCAGCATGACGCCGCTGCCTCAGCAGCAGCAACAACAGCAGCAGCCGCAGGGGCGGTGACCCAAACCGCGGGGGCAGGGGCGATGGGCCCGCTGGACGTCCGGCGGGTCATGGCCGCGCTCCCGCACCGTTACCCAATGCTGCTCGTCGACCGGGTCGAAAGCCTCGACCCGCAGCAGGGCATCGTCGCCGTCAAGGCGGTGACGATCAACGAAGGCTTTTTCCAGGGGCATTTTCCCGGCCGGCCGATCATGCCGGGCGTGCTGATCGTCGAAGCGCTGGCGCAAGCGGCCGGCGTCCTGGCGGTCGAATCGCTCGGCCTCGCCGGTACCGGCAAGCTGGTCTATTTCATGGCGATCGAAGGCGCCAAGTTCCGCCAGCCGGTCGAGCCGGGAGTCCTGCTTCGACTCGAGGTCGAGTTCGTCCAGAAGCGGCCGAGCGTCTGCAAGTTCGCCGGTCGCGCCCTGGTCGACGGGAAAGTCGCCGCCGAAGCCAACTTCACGGCGATGATCGCCGACCCGCCGGCCGCCTGACTCAGTCCTTGCCGAGGCGCAGCCCGGCGTAGACCGCCCGGCCTTCGGTGCGATAGCCGAACACGTCCTGGTAGCGCGCGTCGAACAGGTTCGACGCCCGGGCGAACAGCTCCAGCCCGGGACGAACGCTGTAGGCAAGCCGGGCCCCGGCCAGCCAATAGGGCTTCAGCCGCACGCGCTGGGCCGGGAAAACGTCGAAATTGGTGTCGTGCCGGGCGCCGACAAAAGCGAGCGAGCCGCCATAAGTCAGCCGTCCCGACCTGCCGTCGATCGCCACCGAGCCGCTGTGCCTGGGCCGTCGCACCTCGCGTAGTTGCGTGGCCGGGATGGACCCCGGCTCCTCGGCATCGAGAAACGCGTAATTGGCCGAAAGCGTCAGCCGTTCGCCGACCGTCCAGCCAAGCTCGGCCTCGAGACCCTGCCGGCGGCTGTGACCGTCGCGGTTGACGGTGCTCGACAGGAAGGTGGCGGGGTCGAACACATCGACGATTTCGTCGCGGAGCCGCTGGCGATAACCGGTCAGCGCGGCTCCGAACGGTCCGCGGCGATAGCGCAGCGAAGCTTCGAAGCCCCGCGAGCTCTCGGGCTTGAGCGCCGGATTGCCGACGAAGCTGCCCGGAAAGAAGCCGAACAGGTCGAAGAAGGTCGGTTGGGCGATCCCTTCCGCGTAGGAGCCGGCAATCGAAAAGCCGCCGCCGAGCGCAACCAGCGCCGAAGCGCGCAAGGTGGTTGCGTCGGCAAACGTGCTGAATGCGTCCCTGCGCAGCGCGATGTCGGTGACAACAGGACCCAGTTCAGCGCGCCACTCGCCGGTAATGGCCTGGTGCCTTCGCCGCCGGTCCTGGTTGCTTGCACCGAAATAGATGATGTCGCGAGCATGGAAGCCCTCGCGGTCGTAATCGAGGGCGACAATCGCCGTATGGCGGATCCCGCCCGTCGCAAAGCGGTACGCAAGCTGGCCGTTCGCTGCCCTGCGGCCTCCACTCGTGCGATTTATCTCCACCCCGTCGAGGAAGTTGCGGTTGGACGAGTCCAGCAGCGAGACGGCAAATGTGCCGCTCAGTCCGTCGTCCTGGTCGCCGCCGGAAATCCACAACCGCCCCGCCGACAGCCGATTGCGGCTACTGTCGAGCGTATCGGCGCGAACGAAGGTGAAGGGGTCGAGACCGTCATATTCGGTCCGCCCGGTCAACGAGAAGGCGGCGCCGCCGATCTCGAAGCCGGGAGCGAAGGACCAGCTCCCGCGAAGGCGCGCCGCGAGGTTGCGGTATCCGTCCTTGTCACCCTCGCCGGAGAAGCTGTCGATCCCGCTGGCGCGCTGCCAGCCGACGGCGCCGGCCAGGTTCGCCCTGTCGCTGACCAGGGCAGCGGAAGCGCCGGCGCGGCCGAAGCCGAACGACCCGGCCTCGACGGCCGCGGAATGGCTTGGCGACCGAGCGGCAACCCCGTTGACCGCGATTACGCCGCCGATCGCGTCGGATCCCCAAAGCGCCGATTGCGGGCCGCGGACGATCTCGATCCGAGAGAGGATGTCGGCGTTCAGCAACTCGAAGCGCGGCGTGTCGTTCGCGGCGGGATCATTGGCGCGGATTCCGTCGATGAACAGCAAGGTATGATTGGCTTCGGCACCGCGAATCCGCACCTCGACGAAACTTCCAAGAGGGCCGGTCGACTGAACCGCGGCAGAGGGGGTCAGGCGAAGAATCGACGAAGCGAGCGGCTCGCCGAGACGTTCGATCCGCTCCTGATCGATGACGGTCGTGCTTGCAGCCGTTTCGGACTGCGCCTGGGGCACGAGGGATGCGGTAATGATGATTTCGGACGGATCGGCGGCCGGGCCGGCGACCGTCTGAACGGAACCGAGCAACAAAGTGACGAGCATTGGGACCTCCTTCGAACGACACACGGATGTCGCCTCGGAGGTGTCGCTCGGTGGTGGCCGCGCGACGCCACGCAGCTCGGCTGGGCCCGGCCGGGTGCGGACGACTGACGGGGCAGGTTCCTGACTTGACCGGCAGAGCTTTCACCGGCTTCACAGTTGCGGGCACAGCGCCGGAATTGCACCGGCTTCCCTTTTGACCGCCCCCGCCGAACTCACGTTCGTGGGCGGCACCTCGTCGACGGATTGGCTACGTCTGACGCTTTGCGAATTCAAGTGCCGCGGTTATGAGCATTGGGCATGGAAAAGCTGGGACTGACGATGGACAACAAGGTTCGCCTGATCGCGCTGCTGGTCGCAATTTTCGCAGCAGCGGCGATGCGCCTGCTGCCGCACCCGCCCAATTTCTCGCCGATCGCGGCGATGGCCCTGTTCGGCGGCGCCTATTTGCCGAGGCGGGCGCTGGCGTTCGTCGCGCCGTTCGGGGCGCTGGCGATCAGCGATGCGCTGCTCGGCGGCTTCTATCCGGGCATGAACTTTGTCTATCTGAGCTTTGGCCTGACGGTCCTGATCGGCTGGGCGATTGCCAAGCGGAAATCGCCGCTGGTCATCGGCGGCGCGGCAGTCGCCAGCTCGGTGATGTTCTTCGTGCTGACCAATTTCGGTATGTGGCTGTTCAGCGGCTTCTATCCGCGCACGGTGGAAGGGTTGGTTGCCTGCTACGTCGCAGCGATTCCCTTTTTCCAGAATACGCTGGCCGGCGACCTGTTCTTCACCGCGCTGCTGTTCGGTGGCTTCGCACTGGCCGAGCGGCTGCTGCCAGCTCTGCGGCAGCCAGAGCGAGCGCAGCTCCCGGCCTGACCGAACCGCCTGGTTGCAAGATATTGTCCCACCATATAAGGGGCCGCAACTCTTCGGCTGGTCGGAAACCAGCCAATCTCAAGGAACTGTCCAATGAAATCCGGTAGCCACCCCGATTATCACATGATCACCGTCGAGATGACCGACGGCACCAAATTCCAGACCCGCTCGACCTGGGGCAAGGACGGCGACACGCTGCACCTCGACATCGACCCCAAGGTCCACCCGGCCTGGACCGGCGGCAACCAGAAGCTGCTCGATACCGGCGGCCAGGTGGCGCGCTTCAACAAGCGCTTCGGCGGGCTGAAGCTCGGCAAGCAGTAACCGGTGCCGCGCTCGGCCCCCAGGCTGGAGACCGAGCGGCTCATCCTCCGGGAGTTCCGCAAGGACGACCTCGACGCCTTTGCGGCGACGATGGCGGATCCCGAAGTCGTGCGGAATCTCGGCACCGAGCCGCTCAACCGCGAAGACTCGCTGCGCCGGATCTTCCTCGCCGCCGGCCAATGGCCGATCCTCGGCATGGGCATGTGGGCGGTCGAGCTCAAGGCCGGCGGGCGGATGGTCGGCCACGCCGGCTTCTTCGACATGGAGCGCGACATGGTACCCAGCCTGATCGGCGAGCCGGAAATGGGCTGGATCTTCGATCGTTCGGTTCACGGGCAGGGGATTGCGCGAGAGGCCTGCGAAGCGGCGCTCCGATGGGCCGAGCGCGAGCTTGGCCCGGTATCGATTCCGGCCATCATCGGCGTCGATAACGCAGCTTCGATGCGGCTGGCCGAGAGGCTCGGTTTCGTCCGCCAGCCCGACGGCACTTACAAGGACGAAGCGATCGCTATCTTCCGA
>CAMPJH010000069.1 GCA_946886845.1 uncultured Sphingomonas sp.
CAACCGTGAACTCGATGTCCCTCGTCGCGACCAGATGCATCTCGATCCGCGACAAGATGTCGTTCCAGCGCGCTTCGTGGCGGAAGCCGTCGAGCGGGATCGTCCCGTCGAGCTCGCGGTTGATCCGCTCGAGCAAGTTGAGGTTGAAGGCGGCGGTGATGCCCTCCGGCTCGTCATAGGCGGCGAGCAGGCGTTCGACCGCCTTGACGGTGTCCATCCCGATCAGGAGCAGCGCGCCGGTCCCGAGCAGCTCGCGGAAATGGCGCAGGAGGTCGGTCTCGGTGCGCGGCACGAAATTGCCGATCGTCGAGCCGGGGAAGAAGCCGAGCTTGGGCAGGCCGTCGATTTCCGCCGGAAGCGCGAACGGCCGGGCGAAGTCGGCGGCGACGGCATGGATCGGCAAATCCGGGAATCGCCGCCGCAGCTCCGCCGCGCTGCCGTCGAGAAAGTCGCCGGAAATGTCGACCGGAACATAGGCCGCCGGATCTATCGCTTCGAGCAGCAGCGGTGTCTTGGTCGCCGAGCCGGCGCCGAACTCGACGACCGCCATTCCATCCGGAATTCGGGCCGCGAGCTCGGGCATGACATGTTTGAGCAGCGCGGTTTCGGTGCGGGTCGGATAATAGCTCGGCAGGCGCGTGATTTCGTCGAACAACTCGGAGCCGCGATGGTCGTAAAGCCAGCGCGCCGGAACGGCTGGAACCGGAGCGGAGAGGCCGGCGAGCACATCGGTGCGGAATTGCGGGTCAGGAGTCTCTGGCAAGCCTTAAGCCCGTGAATTGCCAGCGCGCGGTCGGCGGGAAGAAATTGCGGTAGCTGGCGCGCGAATGACCGCGCGGGGTGGCGCAGCTGGCGCCCTTGAGCACCAGCTGCCCGGACATGAACTTGCCATTATATTCGCCGACGGTCCCTTCGGCGGGCACGAATCCTGGGTAGGGTGCGAAGGCGCTCCGTGTCCATTCCCAGACGTCGCCGAAAATATCGCCGGGCGGCCGGGGCATCGCCGCGCCCGCCTGATCGAGTTGGTTGCCGAGGGCGGGATCGGCTGAAGCGGCTAAAGTCTCCCATTCGGCCTCGGTCGGAAGCCGTCCGCCGGCCCAGCGGGCAAAGGCGTCGGCCTCGTAGAAACTGATGTGCGCGACCGGCGCCGCCTCGTCGATTTCGCGCCGCCCGGCCAGCGTGAATTCGCTGCCGGCGTCACGCCAGTAGAGTGGAGCGGCAATGGCTTCACGCCGCAACCAGTCCCAGCCGTCGGAAAGCCACAGCGTCGGTGTCGTGTAGCCGCCGTCGCGGATGAACTCGCGCCACTCGCCGTTGGTGACCGGGCGATTGGCGATGGCATGGCCGTAAAGCAGCTGCCGGTGCCGCGGCCGTTCGCTGTCGAAGGCGAAGCCGGTATCGGCCGCGCCGATTTCGACTTCGCCCGTGCGGCCGGCGAGGAAGCTCAGCGGCTCGGGCGAATGGCAGGCGGCCGGCGGCGCTTCGGCGTAGGCCGGCTCCAGCGGGTTGGCGGCGAAGGTGGCGAGGATGTCGGTCAGCAGCAGCTCCTGATGCTGCTGCTCGTGGTTGATTCCGAGCTCGACGAGGTCGAGCGCCGCGTCTGGGAGCGACGAGAAAGCGGCGACCACGGCCTCATCGACATGGGTGCGATAGTCGCTAACCTCTTCGAGCGAGGGCCGGCTGAGCATGCCGCGCATGGGACGGGCGTGGCGCTCTCCCTCACCGTCGTAATAGCTGTTGAACAGATAGCCGTAGCGCTCGTCGAAGGGGCGATAGCTGGCGGCGTGGTCGCGGAGAATGAAGGTCTCGAAGAACCAACTAGTGTGGGCGAGGTGCCACTTGGCCGGCGACGCGTCCGGGAATGGCTGGATGGTCGAATCGGCGTCGGACAGCGGCGCGGCGAGATTGGCGGTCAGGGTGCGCGTCGCGAGGAAGCGCTCGGCGAGAGTCGAGCGGGAATCGCCTAGCGGGTGGCGCCGGGTTGCCACAGCACATCTCCGCCGTGCTGCGACGCGACATGGCGCGCCGCCACGAACAGATGATCGGACAGGCGATTGAGGTAGGCGAGCGCCTGCGGGTTGACCGGCTCGCTTTGCGCCAGCGCCACCGCCGACCGCTCGGCCCGGCGGACGACGGTGCGGGCAAGGTGGAGCGCGGCGACACCGCCCGGCCCGGCCGGGAGGATGAAGCTGCTCAATGGCTCGAGGGTCGCGTTCATCGAGTCGATCTCATGCTCGAGGCGCTCGACCTGGCTGGCGACGATCCGCAGCGCGCCTTCGACATTGCCGGGAGTGGCGATGTCGGCGCCGAGGTCGAACAATTCGTTCTGGATGCGCCGAAGCCGCTCCGCGACCGAATCGTCGGCGAGCGCGGCGATGGCGCCGCCGATCGCCGCATTGGCCTCGTCGACGTCGCCGATTGCGGCCATTCGCGGGCTCGCCTTGCTGACTCGCGAGCCGTCGACCAGGCCGGCGGTGCCCTCGTCGCCGGTCCGGGTGTAGATCTTGTTGAGCTTGACCATCAGCTCCCGGAGGCGCCGGCGACGATCAGGATCAGGACGACGATGACGATAGCGACGGCCTGGAACAAGACGCGCTTGCGCATCCACTGTTGTTGCTGCTCGCTGGAGCCGACCTTGCCCGAGGCCATTGTCACGACCCCGCGGACGAGGACGTAAGCGGTCGCGGCCATCGCGACGACGAGGAGCACCATCAGAAGCGTCGACATGTCCGCCTATTTAGGCTTCCGACAGCCGAAAGCCAGACGGCAGTCGGCCGTTGACGATGTCGCTAGCAAGCTCGCGTCCGTCGACGCCGCTGGCGCGCATCGCGGCGAGGGTCGGCGCCAGGTCGCGCTTGGCGAGCCGCCGGCCGTCTTGATGCACGACCAGCGGGTGGTGGAGGTAACTCGGCTCGGGCAGGCCGAGAAGCGTCTGCAGAAGCCGCTGCACGGGCGTCGACGCCCTGAGGTCCGCGGCGCGAACCACCAGGCTCACGCCGCTGGCGGCATCGTCGACGACGCAGGCGAGGTGATAGCTCGCCGGCGCGTCCTTTCGTGCCAGGATCTCGTTGTCGATGTCACCGATCGCGGCGGCGAAGCGGCGGCCGTCCTGCTCGGTCCAGACGGGGAGGCCGACGCGCTCGGTCGCTTTGGCTGAATCCAGCCGCCAGCTGTGCGGAACTGCCGCCCGGCGGCCAGGATCGTCGGGCAGGCCGCGGCAGATTCCGGGGTAGCGCGATTCGGCCGGGCCGTGCGGCGCGCTGAGCGCGGCGGCGATGTCGGCGCGGGTGCAGAAGCAGGGATAGACCAGCCCGTCGGCGCGCAGCCGTTCGAGTGCGTCGGCATAAGCGGCGCTTCGGGTCGACTGGACGAGCGGCTCGCCATCCCAGGCCAGGCCGAGCCAGCGCAGATCCTGTTCGATGGCGGCGACGAACTCGGGCCGGCTGCGCGTCGGGTCGAGATCCTCGATCCGCAGCAGGAAGCGCCCGCCCGCCTGGCGGGCCGCCGAATGGCCGAGGACGGCGCTATAGGCGTGACCGAGATGCAACTGCCCGGTCGGCGAAGGCGCGAAGCGAGTCGTCAGCATATCCTGCGCACTTGACCGCGAGTCCCGGAAAATGCTGTCATACGCATGTCACGCCGGGTTGGCATCCGGCTGGTCACAAGGGAAGACGGGCCCGAGGCGACCCTTCTCCTCCTTGCGTGCGACAGGGCCGGAGGTTCGAGCGGGCAGACAGGAGGTCATTGCCCGCGTCATGTATCCGCCCGATTCGACACGTCATCCCGAGAGCTGCCCGGCGTTGGTGCTCAACGCCGACTATACGCCGCTGTCCTATTTCCCGCTGAGCCTGTGGCCGTGGCAGACCGCGATCAAGGCGCTGTTCCTCGAGCGGGTCGACGTCGTCGCCCATTACGACCGCGAGGTGCACAGCCCAAGCGTCGCCCTGAAGCTGCCCTCGGTGATCGCGCTTCGCCAGTTCGTCAGGCCCAACGAATATCCGGCCTTCACCCGGTTCAATCTCTTCCTCCGCGACCGCTTCCGCTGCGTCTATTGCGGCTCCAACCGTGAGCTGACGTTCGACCATATCGTGCCGCGCGCGCAAGGCGGGCGGACGACCTGGGAGAATGTCGCAACCGCCTGCGCGCCGTGCAATTTGCGGAAAGGCGGCAGGACTCCGCGCCAGGCGGGCCTGCACCTGGACCGCGATGCCTTCCGCCCGACCAGCTGGCAGCTGCAGGACCACGGCCGCAGGTTTCCGCCCAATCACCTGCACGAAACCTGGCGCGACTATCTCTACTGGGATGTCGAGCTGGATCCGTAAGCGCGTCTTATCGCCGCGTTAACCATTTTTCGCTTAGCTCCCGCAGCCATGGAACTCGGGTTGGACAAGCAGGGATCGGGCGAGCCGCCGCGCGTGCTCGTGATCGAGTCCAACCGCAATTATCTGGGCGTGCTCGCCCGACGTCTCGCCGAGTCCGGCTACCGGATCGCCGCGGCGGAGAGCGCCCAGGCGGGCTTCTCCGAGCTCTATCGCATTCCCGCCGACATCGTCGTCTGCAGCGCCAGGCTGCCGGGGACGAGCGGCATCGAGTTTGTCCGAATGATCCGCCACGACCCGGTGCATAGCCAACTGCCGGTGCTACTGATCGTCGGGCGGTCCGATCCGGTGACAGCGGTCAAGGCGTTCGCAGCAGGCGCCGACGGAATCATTCGCAAGCCGTGTCATTTCGAGGTGCTCGCGGCCGGGATCGGTCGCTTCCTCGAGCGCGCCGCGGCTGTCCAGCGGCTGGTCGACGACAATGCCGCGCTCGACGCCCGCGTCGTCAGCCGAGCGATCGAGCTGAGGGAGCTGCGCGAGCGGCTCTCGATGGCCGAGCGGCGGCTCGCCGCGACCGTCGAGGGTTAAGCCGCCTAGCGGCCGGCCAGATACTCGCGCAGCTTCGGGGCGACGTCGTCCCGCTCAAGCGCCATCGCCACATTGGCAATGACGAATCCGGCGGGGCCGCCGCAATCGTGGCGGACCGCATCGACCTTGAGCGCGTGGAACGGCTGCGTTCCGATCAACTGCGCCATTGCGTCAGTCAGCTGGATCTCGCCGCCGGTGCCGCGCTCGCCCTTGTCGAGCACCCGCATAACCTCGGGCTGGAGGATGTAGCGGCCGATCACGCCCAGGTTCGACGGCGCCGCGTCCGGTGCCGGCTTCTCGACCAGGCCGAGCACTTCGGTGAGATTGCCTGCGCTGCTGCCAGGAGTGATGATTCCGTAGCTCGCCGTTTTCTCGGCAGGGACTTCCTCGGTGGCGATCAGGTTGCCGCCAACCGTCTCCCAGGCATCGACCATCTGCCTGAGCGCGCCGGGCGCGCCGGCCATCAGATCGTCGGGAAGGAGCACCGCGAACGGTTCGTCGCCGACAATGTCCCGGGCGCACCAGACAGCATGGCCGAGGCCGAGCGGCTGCTTCTGGCGGACGGCGACGATTTCTCCGACCCGCCCTTGCGCGCGCTCGAGGGCGTCGAGGCTCTTGCCGCTCTGCCGCATGGTCGCCTCGAGCTCGAATGCCGTGTCGAAATAGTCGACCAGGCTCGCCTTGCCGCGTCCCGTGACGAAGATCATTTGCTCGATCCCCGCCTCGCGGGCTTCGTCGACCGCATATTGGATTAGCGGGCGATCGACGATCGTCAGCATTTCCTTTGGCATCGACTTGGTCGCGGGCAGCAGGCGCGTGCCGAGTCCGGCGACAGGGAAGATGGCCTTGCGAATGCGGGATGTCATTGCGGAGTGACCGGCCCGACCTGATTGGCCTGCTCGTCGTCCTCGGCCTCGACCGGAACCTCCGGCGCCTGGCCGCTCGGCGGCGGCAGGTCGAAACGGTCGGCCTCGCGCGGCTCCGAGCGCCGCATCAGCTCGTCGATGCGATCGGGATCGGCATATGCCGGCGGTGTCAGTAGCTGCTCGGGAGTTGGGGTTGAATTCGCCATCAACGGCTTGACCGGCAGCGATTGCCCTTCGGCCGGACGCAAATCGGCCATGTTGCCGCAACCGGCGACGCCGAGGAGCGAGGCGGCAATCGCCAGTCGAATGAACAATGCTGTTTTCACCCACTGCCGACTAGCGGCTTGCGAAGGGTTCTTCCAGCCGCTTGTGCCCGCATTCACCGCTCTCTATCGGCCGGCAAATGCGCAATTGGATCATTCTTTGCCTGCTCGCGCTCGTTGCTTCCGGATGCGAACGCCAGCCGGCGGCCAAACAGGAGGCCGCGGCGCCGGAGGGTCTGTCCAAAGGCGTCGACCGAAGCCAAGCGGGCAGGTCGATGCCCGACGCGCAACTGTTGAATGGCGAGGACGAAGCCGCGACGCTGAGCGACCTCTCCGGCGAGCCGTTGCTCGTCAACATGTGGGCGAGCTGGTGCGCGCCTTGCGTCAAGGAGCTGCCGACCCTCGATGCGCTGAGCCGGCGGCCGGGCGCTCCGCGCGTCATCGCGGTTGCGGTGGAGCGCGCCGAGCGGCCGTCGGTCGAGGCCTTCCTCGAGCAACATGGCGTCAACGACCTCGAATCCTGGCGCGACCAGCAGATGGCGCTGTCGGGTGCGCTCGGGGTCCAGGTGATGCCTACGACTGTCTATTATGACGCCACCGGGCGCGAGGTCTGGCGCTACATCGGCGACCTCGACTGGACCGGCGAGGAGGCGGCTAAGCTGCTTGCGGAGGCCGGCGCCCGAAAGCCTTGAGCAGCCGTCCGTCGATCGCCGCAAGCCCGACCGCGATCAGTCCGAGGCCGAGGAAATCCTGCGGCGCCAGCGTTTCGCCGAGGAAGGCCGCGCCGAGGAAGATCGCCGTCGGCGGCACCAGCAGGGTGACGAGCAGGGCATTGGTCGCGCCGGCCGAATCGATCAGTCGGAAATAGAGCACGTAGGCGAAGGCGGTGCAGACCAAGGCCAAAGCGCCGATCGCGGCCCAGGCTGAAAGCGGCGGCAGCGGCTGCAGCCACGGCTGGTCGACGATCAAGGCGACTGGCAGCATGACCAGCGCGCCGACGCTGAGCTGGCCGGTGGTGACGCTCATCGGCGCAAGCCCCATCGCCTTGAACCGGCGTGCCCAGACGGCAGCCAGCGCGTAACAAAGCGAGGCGACGACGCAGGCGAGCTGGGCAAGCGCGTCGGTGCCGATGTTGGCAAGCAGCGAGGGCCCGATCATCGTCGCCACGCCGCCGAAGCCGAGCAGCACGCCGGCGATCTTGCGCTGGGTCATCCGCTCGTCGCTGGTGAACAAATGCGCGACGACCACGCCCCAGATCGGCGTCGTCGCATTGAGGATCGAGGCAAGGCCGCTAGCGATGTGCGTCTGGCCCCAGCCGAACAAGGCGAACGGGATCACATTGTTGAGCAGTGCCAGGACCAGCATCGAGCCCCACACCTGGCGCGGCAAGCCGACATCTCTGCCTTTCCACCACAGGAACAGCCACAGGCCGGCCGAAGCGATCGCCAGCCGTAAAAGGACATAAGTGAGCGGCGGGACGTCACGCACGGCGACGCTGATGAAGAAAAAGGCGCTGCCCCAGATCAGCGCCAGCGCCACCAAGATCGCCCAATCGGAGCGGTTCATCTGGATGCGGATCATCGGCGTCGAATAGATGTCCGGCGCGCCGGCGGCGTCCGCGCAATTGCGCTCAAACTCGGAAGACAGCCGTGGTTTCATC
>CAMPJH010000070.1 GCA_946886845.1 uncultured Sphingomonas sp.
AATCTCGGCCTTCTGTTCTGGCTTAGCCTGATCCCGTTCGTGATCCGCTGGATCGGCGAGGCAGGCGTCACCGCAATGCCGGTCGCGGCGTTCGGTATTGTGCTGATCTTCGCCGCCCTCGCCTACCTTCTGCTTGAGCGAGCGCTGATTGCCGCCGAGGGCGAGGAATCGGCAATAGCCAAGGCGGTGGGGGCAAAGCGCAAGGAGTGGCTGAGCCTTGCCTTTTACCTGGTGGCGATCATTGCCGCCTTCTTCTCTCCGTGGCTGTCGGTAGCGATCTACGCCATCGTCTCGGCGACCTGGCTGGTTCCCGACCGACGTTTCGAGCGCCGCTTGTAAGCGGCGGGGCGGGGTCCCACCTCGTTTACGAACGAAATTGGAGACGAAGTTGGACAGCTGGCACGGCACGACCATCCTCGGGGTGAAAAAGAACGGCCGAACCGTCATCGCCGGCGACGGCCAGGTGTCGCTCGGCAACACGGTGATCAAGCCCAACGCGAAGAAGGTCCGGCGAATCGGCGAGGAGGGCAGCGTCGTCGCCGGCTTCGCCGGGGCGACCGCCGACGCTTTCACCTTGTTCGAGCGGCTCGAAAAGAAGCTCGAGCAATATAACGGCCAGCTGCTGCGCTCCGCCGTCGAGCTCGCCAAGGACTGGCGGATGGACAAATATCTGCGCAACCTCGAGGCGATGATGATCGTCGCCGACAAGGAAACGATGTTGATCCTGACCGGCAACGGCGACGTTCTGGAGCCCGAAGGCGGCATCGCGGCGATCGGCTCGGGCGGCAATTATGCGCTCGCCGCGGCGCGCGCCTTGTCCGAATATGAGCCCGACCCGGAAGTGCTGGCGCGCCGGGCGATGGCGATCGCCGCCGAGGTCTGTGTCTTCACCAACGACCAGCTGACCATCGAGACGGTTGAAGCCTGACTTCAAGTCGCTAGGGTCCGCAGAGTGCAGCTGGACCGTCGAACCTTCGCCGCTGGGTCGGCCGCATTGCTGTCGGGCTGCGCGACGGTCGGCACTCGGCCTAATTCTCTCGTTGGTTGCACGCCTCTCGCGCCGGTCAAGGTCGACGCGGCTCGTGTCATCCGGACCGTCGCGGGCCTAAGGCCCTACCGCCGCCAGGGCTTCGTCGTTCGCGCCGAATCGCTCGGGCAGAAACGGCTCGTCCACAATTACGGCCACGGCGGCGCCGGCATCACTTTGTCCTGGGGCAGCTCGAAGCTGGCGATCGACCTCGGGCTTCCCGGCCATAGCGGACCGGTGGCGGTGCTTGGCGCTGGAGTCATGGGCCTGTCGACCGCGCGGCTGGTCCAGGACGCGGGCTTTCCGGTGACTATCTACACTGCGGCCCTGCCGCCCGACACCACGTCGAACATCGCCGGCGGGCAATTCCATCCATTCGCGCTGTTTCGCGAGGATTCGATCACGCCGCAGTGGAAGGCGCAATTCCTGAGGGCGCTCGAATATAGCTGGCGCCGCTTCCAGATCATGGTCGGCGACGACTACGGGATCCGCTGGCTGCCGACCTATGACGAAGGCGACAATCCCGACCATTATACGGCTGACTATCCGCCGATAAACCGTGTCCTGTCGCCTGCCGAATTCCCGTTCCCGCTCGACCATGTGGTCCGCTACGACACGCTCTACATCGAAACCGGCCGGTACCTGAGGCAGATGCTCCGCGACTTCGAGCTCGCCGGGGGCGACATCAAGGTTCGCCGATTCACGACTCCGGCGGACATCGCGACACTGCCGGAACCGATCGTCTTCAATTGTACGGGCCTGGGATCGCGAGAGCTGTTCGGCGACATGGACCTGCACCCGGCGCGCGGGCAGCTGGCGATCCTGCTTCCGCAGCCCGAAGTGCGTTACGCCTACATGGGCAGCTCCGGATATATGTTCCCGCGAGCCGACGGGATCGTTCTCGGCGGCACGTTCGAGCTCGACGAATGGGATCCCAATCCCGACCCGGCGCAGATCGCGAGCATCCTTGCTTCGCACAAGCGCTTTTTCGACGGTTTCCGCTGCACAGCTTGAAGCGCGGCGGCTGCGCTCCAATCTAGCTGGCGCATGAACTACCAATCCCCAATCCATGAGGGCGGCGGGACCGACTTGCTCAAGGATAAGCTGACCCCCAAGGCGATCGTTGCCGCGCTTGACGAGCATATCGTCGGCCAGGACGACGCCAAGAAGGCGGTCGCGGTCGCGCTTCGCAACCGCTGGCGTCGCCAGCAGCTGAGCCCCGAGCTTCGCGACGAGGTGACGCCCAAGAACATCCTGATGATCGGCCCCACGGGGTGCGGCAAGACCGAGATCAGCCGGCGGCTGGCCAGGCTCGCCGATGCGCCGTTCGTCAAGGTCGAGGCGACCAAGTTCACCGAGGTCGGCTATGTCGGCCGCGACGTCGAGCAGATCGCCCGTGACCTGGTCGAGGAAGCGGTCCGGCTCGAGCGCGAACGGCGGCGCGAGCGGGTCCGCAAGGGCGCCGAGGAAGCGGCGATGGAGCGGCTGCTCGACGCGCTGACCGGCAAGGGGTCGAGCACCGCCACTCGCGACAGCTTCAGGCAGCGCTTCGCCGAGGGCAGCCTCGCCACCGCCGAGGTCGAGATCGAGGTTCACGAAGCGCCGTCGATGCCATTCGACATCCCCGGAATGGGCGGCCAGGTCGGGGTCCTCAACCTGACCGAGATGATGGGCAAGGCGTTCGGCCAGGGCCCGGCCAAGCGCCGCAAGCTCAAGGTGCCGGACGCCTTCGCCCGGCTGACCGAGGAAGAGGCCGACAAGAGGCTCGATCCCGACGACATCAACCGGATCGCGCTTGCCGACGCCGAGGCCAACGGCATCGTCTTCCTCGACGAAATCGACAAGATCGCGGTCAGCGACGTTCGCGGCGGGTCGGTCAGCCGAGAGGGCGTCCAGCGCGACCTTCTGCCGCTGATCGAAGGCACGACGGTGGCGACCAAATACGGGCCGCTCAAGACCGACCATATCCTGTTCATCGCCTCGGGTGCTTTCCACACCGCCAAGCCGTCCGATTTGCTTCCCGAGCTTCAGGGCCGGCTGCCGATCCGGGTCGAGCTCAAGGCGCTGACCGAAGCGGATTTCGTCCGCATCCTGTCGCAGACCCGCGCCAGCCTGACCGAGCAATATCAGGCGCTGCTCGGCACCGAGGGCGTCGAGATCAAGTTCGATGACGGCGGCATCGCCGCGCTGGCGAAAATCGCCGCCGAGGTGAACGAGGCGATCGAGAATATCGGCGCCCGCCGGCTGCAGACGGTGATGGAGAAATTGCTCGAGGACGTCAGCTTCTCGGCCGAGGAGCGCCGCGGCGAAACGCTGACCGTCGACGCCGCCTTCGTCGAAGGCCAGCTCGCCGGAATCGCAAGGAACGCCGACCTCAGCCGCTACGTGCTCTGAGCGGTCCTCGGGTAGCGCCACAGCAATCCGCTGGTGAACGGCGGCCAGAGGCTGGTTTTGATGCCGGCGAGGCGCAGCTTGTGGGCGGCCCAGGTGTTGCAGGTGCTGAGCGCGCTGAACCGGCCGCCGCTCCGGTAAAAGGCGTCGCAGCAGCCGTAGCCGGGATGGTCGACGCGGATCGGCCGGCCGTCGGCCCCCAGCTGGAAATCGGCGCGGATCGCCGCCCATAGCCGCCGGTATTCCTCGGGCCGCAGCCGGACGGCGCGCACCGCGTAGGACGGGTCGGTGACCCAGCCGACGTGCATCACCCGGCGGCTTCCGGTCAGCGCCGCCCAGACTGTCTTCGGCCGCAAGTCCCACCAGGTCGGCGTCTCGAGATAGACCTGCTCCTCGCCGGAGCCGAACGCGACCCATTCCGGAGCGGTCTCGAACAAGGTTCCGGTGTCGCCTAGGTCGACGAACTGGCCCCAGTCGAGCCCCTGCGCCCGTGCCGGCATGATGATGTCGGCATGGACTCCATTGTCCGCCAGATAGATGGTGGTCCCCTGATCGGGCTCGCTCCAGCCGCGGTTCACCGGGATCAGCGATCCGGCGAGGGCGGCAACCAGGTATAGTGCCGGGATCGCCAGGAGGATGGTCAGGATGCGCCCGGCTAGATTGGTCTTCGTCCGCCGCCGCCTCGATCTCCGCCGCTTCGTCTTGCCTTCGCCCATGCGCCTGCCTAGATGCGCCTCGCCGTTAAATACAACGGCATAGTCGGGGCGTAGCGCAGCCTGGTAGCGCATCACACTGGGGGTGTGGAGGTCGCTGGTTCGAATCCAGTCGCCCCGACCATCCCGCAAACGAAAGCCGTCTTTCGCGAATGACCAGCACAACCTTCTTCAGTCTGACCGCCGCCGCTGGAGCCGCCGATGCCGGCGGCGCTTCGGCGTTCCTGATCGGCATCCTGCCGTGGCTCCTCATCTTCGTCATCTTCTACATGCTGATGATCCGCCCGCAGCAGAGGCGGGCCAAGGAGCATGCGGCCCAGATCGCCGCCGTCAAAAAGGGTGACGAGGTGGTCACCGGCGGCGGGCTCCGCGGCCGGGTGACCAAGGTCATGGATGCCGAGGTCGAGGTCGAGATCGCCCAAGGTGTCAAGGTCCGCGCCGTCAAGTCGACTCTGAGCCAGGTTCTGCAGCCGGCCACCAAGCCGGCCAACGACTAAAGGCCGGGACGAGCGTGCTCGATTTCCCTCGCTGGAAGGTCCTGTCGATCTGGGCGATCGTCGCGCTCGGAATCCTGTTTTCGATCCCCAGCCTGCTCCCGGATAGCGCCCAGCGCTACTGGCCGTCCTGGCTTCCGGATTCGAAGATCAACCTCGGGCTCGACCTTGCCGGCGGCAGCCACCTCTTGCTCGAGGCGGATGCGCAGGACCTGCTCAAGCAGCGGATGCAGGCGATGGAAGACACCGTCGCCACCGAGATGCGCCGCGGCGACCCGCCGATTCAGATTTCCGACGTCTCGACCAGCGGCGGGCGGGTCTCGTTCGTGGTCGCTGACCCGACCCAGGTCGACGCCGCGGTCGAGCGGATGCGGACCGTCACCCAGCCGGTCGGCCTGACCGGCACCCGCGACTGGGACGTCGGGGTCGTCGACCTCAACCGGGTCGTTCTGACGCCGACCGCGGCCGGGACGGCACAGGCGATGCGCAATGCCATGAGTGTCGCCCGCGACGTCGTCAGGCGCCGGATCGACCCGCAGGGGACGAAGGAAGTCACCGTAGTCACCCAGGGTTCAGACCGGATCCTCGTCCAGGTCCCCGGAGTCGAGGACCCCGAATCGCTCAAGAAGCTGATCGGGCAGACGGCCCGGCTCGAATTCAAGCTGGTCGACCTCACCGCCGACCCGGCCCAGGTCCAGGAGGGGCGGGCCCCGGCCGGAAGCCAGGTGCTGCCGATGGCCGACGGGTCGGGCTTCATGGCGGTCAAGCGGCGAGTGATGGTTTCGGGCGACCAGCTGGTCGACGCCAAGCAGGGCTTCGACCAGGACGGACGTCCGGTCGTGGACATCACCTTCAACGCCGCCGGCGCCCGCCGTTTCGGCCGGACCACCCAGGAGAACGTCAACAAGCCGTTCGCGATCATCCTCGACGACAAGATTCTGTCGGCGCCGAACATCAACGAGCCGATCCTCGGCGGCCGGGCGCAGATCAGCGGCAGTTTCACCGTCCAGACCGCCAACGACCTCGCCATCTCGCTCGCCTCGGGCAAGCTGCCGGTGAAATTGAACGTGATCGAGGAGCGCAGCGTCGGTCCCGAGCTCGGCAAGGATTCGATCCGGAAGGGCATCATCGCCAGCGTCATCGCGACCGGGGCGGTGATCCTGTTCATGGTGGCCACCTACGGCCGCTTTGGGGTCTATGCGACGATGGCGCTGATCGTGAACGCCTTCATGATCCTCGGCATCATGGCTCTGTTCAATGCGACCCTGACGCTTCCCGGAATTGCCGGCTTCGTGCTGACGATCGGCGCCGCGGTCGACGCCAACGTCCTGATCAACGAGCGAATCCGCGAGGAGCAGAGGCGCGGGCGCAAGGTCATCGATGCGATCGAGACCGGCTATAAGGAGGCTTCGACCGCGATCTTCGACGCCAATATCACCAACACCATCGCCGCGGCGCTGATGTTCTACTTCGGATCGGGCCCGATCCGCGGCTTCGCGGTCGTGCTGATGATCGGCATCGTCACGTCGGTCTACACCGCGGTGAATTTCACCCGAATGCTGGTTGCGCTGTGGGTTCGCCGAGCGCGCCCGCGCGTACTGCACATTTAGGACCGCTGAGATGAAGCTTCTGAAACTGGTCCCGGACGACACCAACATCGACTTCATGCGCTGGCGCAAGCTGGCGCTGGTCCTGTCGATCCTGGCGACGATCGCCAGCCTGACGCTGGTCGGAGTGAAAGGGCTCAACCTCGGAGTCGACTTCGTCGGCGGCCAGATGATCCGGACGACCTTCTCGCAACCGATCGAGGTCGAACAGTTGCGCGAGCGGGTCGGCGCGCTCAACCTCGGCGAGGCGAGCATTCAGGAGTTCGGCGGACCGACCAGCTACCAGATCCGGCTGCCGAAGCCGGAGGGCGGCGATGCCGCCGCCAACCGCGCCGCCAGCCAGGTCCGGGCGATGCTCGAGCGCGACTATCCAGGCGCTCGGATCGATGCGGTCGAGACGGTCTCGGGCAAGGTCAGCGAGGAGCTTGCCACCGACGGCGCGCTCGCCCTCGCCTTGTCGATGCTCGGAGTGGCGATCTACATCTGGTTCCGGTTCGAATGGCATTTCGGGGTCGGGGCGCTGGCGACCCTGTTCCACGACGTGTCGATGATGCTCGGCTTCTTTGCGCTGACGCAGCTGCAGGTCGACCTCAACATCGTCGCGGCGTTCCTGGCTATCGTCGGCTATTCATTGAACGACACAGTCGTCATCTACGACCGGATCCGCGAGAATCTGCGCAAGTTCCGGAAGATGGCGATCGTTCCGCTGATCAACCTGTCGCTCAACGAGACGCTGTCGCGGACCCTCGTCACATCGCTGTCGATCCTGCTCGCTTTGGGCATGCTGCTGATCTTCGGACCCGAGACGATCTTCCCGCTGACCCTCGCCATTTTCCTCGGCACGGTGATCGGCACCTATTCGTCGATCTATATTTCCGCGCCGATGCTGGTGATGCTGGGGCTCAAGCCCGACAGCTTCGTCAGGCTCGACAGCGACACCCCGGAGGCCGAGACCGCTTGACCCGTTCATCTGAGGTTCGTGATCGTTCGCGCACCGAAGCTTGCCTGCCACAGAGGCGACGCTAATGAGGACTCCATGTCGAATATGACCCGTATCGCGGCCGTCGTCATTGCCTGCGCAATCATCCTTCCCGCCGGCGGCTGCGCCCGCAACAAGGCGAGCAGCGACACCGGCTACGTCGCCCGCGACGTCAACACCCTCTATGCGCTCGCCAAGCAGCGCCTCGACCAGCGCGATTACGAGCAAGCAGCGAAATTGTTCGACGAGGTCGAGCGGCAGCACCCCTATTCGGCCTGGGCGCGGCGGGCGCAGTTGATGAGCGCGTTCAGCTATTACGTCGCCCACAAATATAATGAGGCGATCAGCTCGGCGCAGCGATTCCTGACCATCCACCCGGGCAACAAGGA
>CAMPJH010000071.1 GCA_946886845.1 uncultured Sphingomonas sp.
AAGGTCGCCGTCTTGCCATAGGCCTGGGCGACCATGTGGACGACATATTTGTAGACCTGCATCCGGTCCGCGGTCTGGACCAGGTCGCCGTAGGTCAGGCCGAGCTCGTGCTGGGCGGCGGCGACCTCGTGATGGTGCTTGTCCATCGGCAGCCCCATCTCGATCATCGTCGAGACCATCTCGCCGCGGATGTCCATCGCGCTGTCGACCGGAGCGACGGGGAAATAGCCGCCTTTGGCGCGCGGCCGGTGGGCGAGGTTGCCGCCGTCATAGTCGCGCATAGTATTGGTCGGCAGCTCGATGTCGTCGATCTTGAAGCCGCTGGCGCTGTAGCCGTCCTCGAAGCGGACGTCGTCGAACATGAAGAATTCGGCTTCGGGGCCGACGAACACCGTGTCGCCGACTCCGCTGGCTTTCAGATAGGCTTCGGCCCGGGTTGCGGTGGAGCGCGGGTCGCGGCCGTAGAGCTCGCCGGTCGACGGCTCGACGATATTGCAGAACAGGATCATCATCGGCGTGGCGCTGAACGGATCGACGTAGACGGCGTCGAGGTCCGGCTTGAGGATCATGTCGGATTCGTTGATCGCCTTCCAGCCGGCGATCGAGCTTCCGTCGAACATGAAGCCGTCGGTCAGCATGTCCTCGTCGACGACGCCCGAGGCCATCGTCAAATGCTGCCATTTGCCCTTCGGATCGGTGAAGCGAAGATCGAGCCACTCGATTTCCTCGTCCTTGATCCTCGAAAGAACTTTCCCCGCGTCCGATGCCATCTGATCACGCTCCCTGGTGCTGCCGAGCTCCGAACAAGCAGCGCCGCCCGCGCGGTGAGGCCGCACGGGTGGACTTCACGAATCCGAAGCTTGGGATGGCCTTGTCGAGAAGGTCCGCGGGTGAATCCAGCCGCCGGTTAACTTTTCACCGGGTCGGTGGAGGCGCGACCGCTACAGGCGTCCCATCAGCAGCAGGATGAAGATCACGACCAGGATTATCCCGAGAATTCCGGACGGGCCGTAGCCCCAGCCACTGCTGTATCCCCAGCGTGGAAGGGCTCCGATCAGCAGCAGGATCAGCAGGATGATGAGAATGGTGCCAAGCACGGCGGTTTCTCGTTGGATGTGGTGCGGAGGCGCAACGAGCGGTGCGAGAGGTGGTTGCCCTAGTAGATCCGGCGCTGGGCGGCGATCAGCATGCGAAGCAGCATCGCCACCGGACGCGGGACCCCGACCTTGCCCTCGAGCCACAGGCTGACCGCAGAGCGCGACACGCCGATGGCGTTGGCCAGCTCCGCCTGGGTCCGGTAGCCGAGCGCGCGCATCGACGCCTTCAATTCGTCGGGCGACATCGAGGCGAGGCGCGGATCGTCCATCTAGATGGCGTCGGCGCCGCGGTCGCCGGTGCGGATCCGAACCGCTTCGTCGATCGGCAGGACGAAGATCTTGCCGTCGCCGATGCGGCCGGTCCGGGCTGCCTGGGTGATCGCCTGGATGACATTCTCGACAAGCACGTCCTCGACCACGACCTCGACCTTCACCTTGGGCAGGAAGTCGATGACATATTCGGCGCCGCGGTAGAGCTCGGTGTGGCCCTTCTGGCGTCCGAAGCCCTTGACCTCGGTCACGGTGATCCCGGAGACCCCGACCTCGTGCAGCGCGTCCTTCACATCGTCCAGCTTGAACGGCTTGATGACGGCCTCGATCTTTTTCACACCGGGCATCCCTCGATTGGCAGCGAAGCGGTAATGCCTAATCGCCGCCGCATTTGAAAGGCACAGCGCCCGGCTGATGGACAAGGCGATCATCCTTTCGGCCGGGCAGGGCTCGCGGCTCGGTCATTTGACCGACGACAAGCCCAAATGCCTGATCGATTTCGGCGGACGAACATTGCTCGACCGCCAGCTCGACACGCTCGCCGCCAACGGCGTCGAGCAAGCGGTGGTGGTCACCGGCTTTCGCGACGAGCTGGTCGAGGAGGCGCTGGCGAAGCGCAGCGGCGGGCCCGGCGTGCGCACCGTCTACAACCCGTTCTACAAGGTCGCCGACAATCTCGGCTCGCTGTTCCTGGCGCGGGACGAGCTGGCCGGTGACTGCCTGGTGTGGAACGGCGATACTTTGGTCGCCGACTCCCTGATGCGCCGGGTGATCGCCAACACGCAGGACGGCATCTGCGTCACCATCGACCGCAAGGACGGCTATGACGAGGACGACATGAAGGTCGTCGTCGCGGACGACGGACAGCTCGAGGCGATCGGCAAGCGCATCGCCAAAGGGGTGAATGGCGAGTCTATCGGGCTTCTCGCTTTCCGCGGCGACGGCGCCGAACGGTTCCGCGAAGCGATCGAGGGCGACATTCGCACCCCCGAAGGCACCACGATCTGGTACCTGCGCGTCATCCACCACCTCGCCGAGCGGTCGCAGGTGTGGACGCTCGACATCAGCGGCGAGGAGTGGGGGGAGGTCGATTTTCCCGAGGACGTCGAGCGGGCGCGCGAGCTGGTCGCCGGCTGGGACGCGGCGCGAAAAGCCGCTTAATCTACCGGCGGAAGGAAGCGGCTGATCACGTCGCGGGCGAGGCGGGCGGGGCGCAGGCTGGTCGCATCGAGGCAACACCAGCAGCTCTTCACTTCGCTCAACACGTCCTGGCCGCGCTTGACGACAGTGGTGAAGTAGGCGCGGGCGCCTTCCACCTTCTCGGCGATCACCTCCGCAACGACACTGTCCTGGAGGAAGGTCGGCTTGAGGTATGAGATCTCATGCTTGAGCGCGACCCACAGATGCTGGGCGACCGCGTCGGGCGGGGCAACGCTGCGCCAATAGTCGACGACCGCCTCCTGCACCCATTTGAGGTACACGGCATTGTTGACATGACCCATCTGGTCGATGTCGGCGGGCTCGATCGCGACTTGGTGGCGAAACATCTTCTTTTGGCGCCTCAGTAGGGTGGGTGATCCAACCCTTTCGGGCTTTTGGTAAAAATCTCGCAGCCGTCCTCGGTGATCCCGATCGAATGCTCGAACTGCGCCGACAGCGAGCGGTCGCGGGTGACCGCCGTCCAGCCGTCATCGAGCAGCTTCACATCGGCTCGGCCGATGTTGATCATCGGCTCGACCGTGAAGAACATGCCCGGCTTGAGCTCGGGACCGGTCCCCGGACGGCCGGCGTGGACCACCTCCGGGCTGTCATGGAATAGCCGTCCGACGCCATGGCCGCAGAAGTCGCGGACGACGCTGTAGCGATTGCGCTCGGCGTGGACCTGGATGGCGTTTGAGATGTCGCCCAGCCGGTTGCCGGGCCGTGCCTGCTCGAGCCCCAGCATCAGGCATTCGTAGGTGACGTCGACCAGCCGGCGCGCCTTGAGCGGGACATCGCCGACGAAATACATCCGGCTGGTGTCGCCGTGCCAGCCGTCGAGGATCGGCGTGACGTCGATGTTTACGATGTCGCCGTCCTTGAGGACCTTCTCACCAGGGATGCCGTGGCAGACGACATGGTTGATCGACGTGCAGCAGCTTTTGGTGAAGCCGCGATAGCCGAGCGTCGCGGGAATCCCGCCGGCATCGAGCGTCATCCGCTGGACTATCGCGTCGATTTCGTCGGTCGAAACAGCGGGCACGACCTGCGGCGCGAGGGCGTCGAGAATTTCGGCGGCGAGCCGGCCGGCGCGACGCATGCCCTCGAATCCTTCGGGCCCGTGCAGCTTGATGACGCCGTTGCGGCTCTCGACCCGGTCGTCGGCGGCGACGGTGATGTATTGAGTCATGGCCCCCATATAGGCATTCGGGCCGCTCAAGTCACCGGAGAGGCGAGTGCCGGAGCAATCGAAGGTCTGGACTGCGGGGCTCGTCGTCATCGGCGACGAGATCCTGTCGGGACGCACCGAGGACAAGAATGTCGCGCAGGTCGCGCAATGGCTCAACCGGCAGGGGATCCGCATGGTGGAAGTCCGCGTCGTCGCGGATGAGGAGCAAGCGATCGTCGCCGCGGTGAACGCGCTTCGATCGTCCCACGACTATGTCTTCACGACCGGCGGGATCGGCCCGACCCATGACGACATTACCGTCGACTCAATCGCTGCCGCCTTCGGCGTGCCGGTCGTCATCCATCCCGGCGCCCGTCAGGTCCTCGAGGATTATTACCGCGGCCGATCGCCCGGACTCACCGAATCCCGGCTGCGCATGGCTCGGGTTCCCGATGGCGCCGAGCTGATCCCGAACCCGAGCTCGGGCGCGCCGGGCGTTCGGATCGGCAATGTGTTTATTCTCGCTGGAGTACCGAACATCGCCAAGGCGATGCTCGAAGCGCTCGACGGCAAGCTCGAGGGTGGCCGCCCGGTCGTATCGGTAACGGTCCGCGCGCACGCGGCGGAAAGCGACGTCGCCGATCTGCTCAAGCAGGTGCAGGACGAGCATCCCGGCGTCGCCATCGGCAGCTATCCCTTTTACCGCGACGGCGGATACGGAGCCGATTTCGTTGTCCGCAGCGATGACGAGGCGCTGGCCAACCAGTGCGCCGGGGCGCTCAGGAAGCGACTGATCGAAGCGGGGATCGAAGTGTCCGAACCGCCTCAGTCCTGGAGCACGTAGCCGATTATGGCGATGACGAAGAGCACCGTCGCGACGATCCACAAAGGCCGGTTTTCTTCCACGGAAATCTCCCCCACGCCAAATGTGCCGTGTCGCCACTTTCGCTGCGCTCGTGTGCTCCAAAAATGAAACTGCCCCCGGCAGTTCGACTTTTGGAGCGGGTAGCGGGAATCGAACCCGCGCGTTCAGCTTGGGAAGCTGACAGGCTGCCACTACATCATACCCGCGCGGCGCTGCCGAATTAGGTATTCGTCGGGAGGGCGTCAACGCAGCCTTCCGCTGGCGAAACGGCCGCTCTAAGCGAGCGCTGTGGGGAGACATCACCAACCGAAGAAGGTCGACGCCGGCGAGCTGCATCGCCGTCCGCTGCGCTGGTTCGACCTGACGATGGCGGCGTTCGTCACCATCCTGTTGCTGTCGAACGTGCTCGGCGCCGGCAAGGTCGCGATGATCCATTTGCCGCTGCTCGGCGAATGGCCGTTCGGAGCCGGCATATTGTTCTTCCCTCTGTCCTACGTGCTCGGCGACATCCTGACCGAGGTCTACGGCTATGCCCGCGCCCGCCGCTGCATCTGGGTCGGAACCGCGGCCCTGCTGTTCATGGCTTTCATGTCGACGGTCGTCGTCGCGCTTCCGCCGGCGCGCGAATGGGGAGGTCAGGCCGCCTACGAGCAGGTGTTTGGCCAGGTGCCGCGGATCATCTTCGCGTCGATCGCCGCCTTCTGGATGGGTGAGTTCGCCAACAGCTTCATCATGGCCAAGATGAAGTTGTGGACCCAGGGCCGGTATTTGTGGACCCGGACGGTTGGAAGCACGATCGTCGGGCAGGGCGTCGACAGCGCCATTTTCTATCCGGCGGCATTCCTCGGCGCGGCCGGCTGGTCGAGCGACCTGGTGATCACGGTGATGCTGACCCAGTGGGTCCTCAAGGTCAGCTGGGAGGTCATCCTGACTCCGGTCACTTATGCCATCGTTGGCTTCCTCAAACGCAAGGAGGGAGTCGACGTCTACGACGAGCGGACCGATTTCACGCCGTTCAGGGCGGAAGTTTAGGCTGCGATTGAGCTTCGATCGGTTATGCGCCAAGGCTTGCCCATGACGGCGCGGCGGGTGAGTCAATGAAGCGGGATCTGGACAGCGGTTTTCGCAAGCCTCGCCAGCAGGCGCCGCGGAAGAGCCAACGCGTCGCCATCGAGGCGATGGTGAAGCTGCGCCGCAGAGGCCATCATAATTTCACGGTGCAAGTGTTCGATCTCTCACGCGATGGCTGCAAGCTCGAGTTTCTCGAGCAGCCGCAGTTGGACGAAACCGTCTGGGTCAAATTCGCGGACCTCGAGGGACTTCCGGCGACGGTTTGCTGGATCGAGGACAATGTCGCCGGAGTCGAATTTCTGCGGCCGATCCATTCGGCAGTCTTCGAGATGCTCGTCAGCCGCCTGCGCTAGCTGGATAGGCGGCGAGCGCTTGCGCCAGATCGGCTATCAGGTCGATGGGATCCTCGAGGCCGACCTGCAGCCGCACCAGCGGGCCTTCCCACTGCTGTTCGCTGGCTGTGCGCAGCGGGTCGGCGGGAACCGCCAGGCTTTCGAACCCGCCCCAGCTGTAGCCGATCCCGAACAAATCGAGGCTGTCGACCAAGCGGTCGCGCTGCGGCCCGTCGCCGCCGGCAAGGACGAATGAAAACAGCCCCGACGAGCCCTTGAAGTCGCGCTTCCAAAGCTCGTGTCCGGGGCAGCTTTCGAAGGCAGGATGGAGAATTCGCGCCACCTGCGGTTGCTCGGCGAGCCAGCGGGCGACCGCCAACGCATTGGCCTGGTGGCGCTCGAGGCGAACGCTGAGCGTCCGAAGCCCGCGCGCGCAGAGGTAGGCGTCGTCCGGGCTGACGAACTGGCCGAATGCGGCGCTGGTGACTTTGAGCCGATCCCAATGGCCCGCCGCTGCAGTCACAGAGCCCAGCATCACATCGGAATGGCCCGAAACATATTTGGTGCAGGCCAGGATCGAGAGGTCGACGCAGCGCGACAGCGCCGGAAAGAACAAGGGCGTCGCCCAGGTATTGTCGAGCAGGGTGGTTATTCCGCGAGTCCGCGCCACTGCGCAAATGCCCGGCACGTCCTGGACTTCGAAGGTCAGCGAGCCGGGGCTTTCGAGGAAAATCGCGCGAGTGGAGCCGGACAATTGGCTTGCCAGCTGCTCGGCCGTCACCTGCGGATCGTAATAGCGGGTCGCGACCCCGAGCCGCTTCAGCTCCTTGTCGCAAAAGGTCCGGGTCGGGCCGTAGACGCTGTCGACCATCAGCAATTCGTCGCCGGGCGAAAGAACGCTGGTCAGTGCCATTGCGACCGCGGCGAGGCCGGATGGAAACAAAGCAGTTCCGGCCGCGTCCGGCTCGAGCTCGGTCAGGGCCTCGGCAAGCGACCATTGCGCCGGAGTGCCGTGGCGGCCGTAAGTCAGGCGGCCATGCTCCGGCGGATAAGCGGAGCGAAGGTCGGCGACGCTGTCGAACAAAACGGTCGAGGTCCGGGTGACCGGGACATTGACCATCCCGCCGAGCCATTCGGCGCGGCGGCCGCCGGCGACCAGCTTTGTATCGGTCCGCTTATTGTCCTCGGGCACGCCACTCACTTATGCGGTTTGTCGCGCATGGGCCAGATTGCGATCAGAGTGACGCCGCGCTCCGCCAGGCCGGGGATCGGCGGCTGGCGCCCGGGCGCCGACGGGCGCGAGGAGCTCGAGGTTCGGGTCGCCGAAGCCCCGGCGGACGGCGCCGCCAATGCCGCAGCGATCAAGCTGCTTGCGAAAGCGCTGCGCGTACCGCGCTCGGAAATCGAGGTCGTCTCCGGCCACAGCAGCCGCCACAAGCGGCTTGCAGTCCCGCTGGAGCCGGATGAGGTTCGAGCCAGACTGAGCAGGTAAAATCGAATGGCCGAGAACAAGACGAAACCTACCGACGAGGATGTGGCCGCGTTTATCGAGC
>CAMPJH010000072.1 GCA_946886845.1 uncultured Sphingomonas sp.
ACCATCGCCCAGATGGCGATGGTCATCGTCATCGGCTGGCAGGTCTATGACATCGCCCGCCAGACGATGGCGATCGACGAAGCCGCATTCCAGCTCGGCCTGATCGGCCTCGTCCAGTTCGTGCCCTTGTTCGTTTTGACTCCGGTCAGCGGCTGGGTCGCCGACCGGATGGACCGGCGCCATATCGCCCGAGCGGTGGTGGTCCTCGAGCTGCTCTGCGCCGCGATCCTGTTGTGGGCGACTTGGAGCGGCCGGATCAGCCTGCCGATCCTGTTCTCGGTCGCGGCGCTGCTCGGGGTCGCCCGCGCCTTCGCCGGGCCGGCACTCGGAGCGCTGGCGCCGAACCTGGTGCCAAGGAACCTGCTGCCCCGGGCAATCGCCCTGAGCTCGACCGCATGGCAGGCGGGCGCGATCCTCGGGCCGGCGATCGGCGGCATCCTCTACGACATCGTGCCGCATTATTCCTACGGCTTCAGCGCGGCATTGTTCGCTTTTTCGACCGTCTGCCTGTTCCTGATCGGGCCGGTCGCGCGGCCACAAATCGAACCGGGGAGGCCGCTCAGGCGGATGATCGAAGGCCTGCAATATGTCGGCCGCAACCGGCTGGTGCTCGGCGCGATCACGCTCGATTTGTTCGCCGTGCTGCTCGGCGGGGCGACGGCGATGCTTCCGGTCTATGCCCGCGACATCCTCCACGTCGGAGCGGAGGGCCTCGGGCCGCTGCGTGCGGCCCCCGCGGTCGGCGCGACGCTGACCGCGATTTTCTTCTCGTTCCGGCCGATCAAGACCAACGTCGGGGTGAAGATGCTCGGCGCGGTGGTGGTGTTCGGGGCGGCTACAGCGGTCTTCGGCCTGTCGACCTGGTACCCGTTGTCGCTGGCGATGCTGACCCTGGCCGGGGCGGCCGACATGTTTTCCGTCTACATTCGTCAGTCATTGATCCAGCTGCACACGCCGGACGCGATGCGCGGCCGCGTCGGCGCCGCGTCGACTCTGGCGATTTCCGCGTCGAACGAGCTTGGCGAAACTCGCAGCGGTTTCCTGGCGGCGCTCATCGGCCCAGTCGCCGCCACGGTCGGCGGCGGGGTCGCTGCAATCGTTGTCACATTGATCTGGGCGCGCTGGTTCCCAGAGCTTCGCCGCGCCCGCACCTTCGAAGTACCCGAAGAGCCGCCGCCCGAGGCCGCCGTGATCGCCGGCGGCGCCTGACAGGAGAATAGCCATGAAAGCTTCGAACATCCTCGAGACGATCGGCAGCACGCCGCATATTCGCGTCAACCGCTTGTTCGGCGACAAAGCGGAAGTCTGGATAAAGTCGGAGCGATCGAACCCGGCGGCGTCGATCAAGGACCGGATCGCGCTGGCGATGGTCGAAGACGCCGAAGCGTCGGGCAAGCTCAAGCCCGGCGGCACCATCGTCGAGCCGACTTCCGGCAACACCGGCATCGGCCTGGCGATGGTGGCCGCGGTGAAGGGTTATCCTTTGGTCCTGGTGATGCCCGACAGCATGAGCGTCGAGCGGCGGCGGCTGATGCTCGCTTTCGGCGCCCGCTTCGACCTCACTCCGCGCGAAAAGGGCATGAAGGGCGCGATCGCCCGGGCCCAGGAGGTCGTCGCCGAAACCCCCGGCGCCTGGATGCCGCAGCAGTTCGACAATCCGGCCAATATCGAGGTCCATGAGCGCACCACCGCCAAGGAGATCCTCGACGACTTCCGCGACGAGCCGCTGGACGCGCTGATCACCGGGGTCGGAACCGGCGGCCACATCAGCGGCTGCGCGCATGTCCTCAAGAAGGCCTGGCCGAACCTCAAGGTTTTCGCGGTCGAGCCGGAGCTGTCGCCGGTGATCAGCGGCGGCGAACCGTCGCCGCATCCAATCCAGGGCATTGGCGCTGGCTTCATCCCGGCCAACCTCGACGTCGACGCGCTCGACGGCACGATCACGGTCGGCGCCGACGAAGCCAAGGCGATGGCGCTTCGCTCGGCCCGCGAGGAAGGCATATTGGTGGGGATTTCGTCGGGCGCGACGCTCGCCGCAATCGCCAAGAAGTTGCCCGAGCTGGGCGATCGGCCGCGGGTTCTCGGCTTCAATTACGACACCGGCGAGCGCTATTTGTCGGTGCCGGATTTCCTTCCCGTCGAAGCGCTTTAACTCCTCGCTAACCCTGTTCGTTCGCGTCGCCGTTACCTGGCGCCGGTAAAGACTCACGCATGCGGAGCGGGAATCCTCCGCCGGTGAGGTCATGCAGATGGCGCGAACGCGCTTTGCCAAAGCTGTCGGTCAATCGTCGCTTGGAAAGTCCGAGCGGGCATCGGTGCGCGAGGCGCTCTGGTTCGACATCGAGTCGGCGGAATCCTCGGGCGACGATTCGCTGGCGGAATCGCGCGTCGCCTCTTTCGACAACAGTGCCCTTCTGCTTGGCGCGACTCACCTGCTGCTTGGCCTGGCTTGCCTGTTCCTGCAGCCGAAGCTGGCGATCGTCGGTTCCTACACGACGCCGCTGATCCCGCTCGCGCTGATTCTGTTCCTCGACATCGCCGCGGCGATCGGGCTCTACAGCCGGCACAAGGTCGAGCCTGCCCCCCATGCGGTCGCCCGGGCGATGTGCATCTACCTCTCGGTCGCGGGGGTCTTGTGGACCTTGTTCGGCCTCGCTGTGATCTTCAGCTCGGCTGCTCCGCCTGCCGGAGTCGTCGCCGTGGCGATTTGCGCCGGAATCGCGATGTCGGCGATCGTCGCCATCAGCTCGCCCCCCTTGGCGGTGGTCAACGCCTTCGTCGCGACCGGGGCATCGGTTCTTTTTTCGGTCTCGCCGGTCATTCCGGTCGGGGTCGCCGTTCTTTCCTTGCTGCTCGTCGCGTACAGCGTCGCCGCGGCCCGAACCGTGATCGCGGCCGGAAGGCGCCGGCTCAACCTCGACGCCGAAGCCCGCAAGGCGCTTACCTTCGTCGACGAATTCGAGAACAGCGGCCGCGGCTGGTTTTGGGAAACCAACGCCGAAGGGACCTTGTCCTACGTCTCGCAGCAGCTCGCCGACGATTTCGAGTGCGAGCCGGCCGGACTGCTCGGGCGGCAGTTCACCGATTTGCTTTCGGTCGACACGACCGTCGACGGGGTGATCGAGGAGCGCAAGACGCTGGGCTTCCACCTGTCGGCGCGATTCCCATTCTCCGACGTCATCGTCCGGGCCGGCAGCGACCAGGACATTCACTGGTCGCTGTCGGGCAATCCGGTGTTCGACGACCGCGGCCGATTCCTCGGCTTTCGCGGGATTGGTACCGACCTCACCGAGCAGCGCCGGACCGAGCAGGAAATCTCCAGGCTTGCCCGGTTCGATTCGCTGACCGGGCTGCCCAACCGGGCGAAGATGCGCCAGACGCTCGACGAAGCACTCCGCAATGCGGCCCATCGCCAGAAGGGCTGCAGCCTGTTCCTGATCGACCTCGACCGCTTCAAGAACGTCAACGACACGCTCGGCCATCCGATCGGCGACGCTTTGCTTCGCGAAGTCGCCAAGCGGCTGAAATCGGTGATGGGCGAGCACGGCCAGGTCGGCCGCCTCGGCGGCGACGAGTTCAAGGCGGTGCTGCCGGGGACGGTCGACATCGGCCTTCTCGAATCGCTGTCGCGGACGCTGATCGAGCAGGTGTCGCGCCCCTATGTGATCGAAGGCCATCGAGTCCTGATCGGGGCGTCGGTCGGGATCTCGATCGGCGACCCGGGCCGGGCCTGCGCCGACAGCATGATCCGCAACGCCGATCTGGCGCTCTACGCGGCCAAGGCCGCCGGCCGCGGCAAGCATTGCTTCTACGAGGCGGCGATGCACAGCGAGGCGACCGACCGGCAGGTGCTCGAAAACGACCTTCGCCAGGCCGTCGAGCGCGGCGAGCTGGAAGTGGCGTACCAGCCGATCGTCCGAGCCGCGACCGAGGAGGTCTCGGGCTTCGAATCGCTGGTCCGCTGGACCCACCCGGTTCGGGGCGCGATCTCGCCCGAAAAGTTCATCCCCCTGGCCGAGGAATGCGGGCTGATCGGCAAGCTCGGCAGCTGGGTCCTGGAAACGGCGCTCAAGGAAGCCGCCAACTGGCCCGACCATGTCCGGATCGCGGTCAACCTGTCGCCGGTGCAGTTCAACGACCCGGCGATCGTCGACTCGATTGCCCGGATCATCGACCAGTCCGAAATCAATCCCGGCAAGGTCGAGCTCGAGATCACCGAGGGCGTGTTCCTGGCCGAAGGCGACAGCACCGACGAAACCTTCGCCCGGCTGAAGAAGCTCGGCGTCCGGCTGGCGCTCGACGATTTCGGCACCGGCTACAGCTCGCTCGGCTATTTGAAGAAGGCGCCGTTCGACAAGATCAAGATCGACCAGAGCTTCGTCCGCGGCGCCGCCTCGCCGACCAGCCGAAACAGCGCCATTATCCGCGCCATCGTCAGCCTCGCCGACAGCCTGGAGATGGAGACCTGCGCCGAGGGCGTCGAGACCCACGACGATCTGGCGCTGATCCGCGAGCTCGGCTGCAGCCACGTCCAGGGCTACATCTTCGGCCGCCCGGCGGCCGCCAGCGAAGCCCGCGAGCTCGCCAACCGCGCCCGGGTTGAAGCCGCGGGCTTCCAGTTCCTCCGCGAGCCCAGGCATCGGTTGATGCGCCGGGCGGTGGCGATGATCGACGGCTACGAGGAGGAAATCCGCCTCCGCAACATCTCGGTCACCGGGGCGCTGGTCGAGTGCCGCCGGCCGCTCGCCCCGGGAACCCAGCTCAACATCGACATCGTCGGCGTCGGCCCCGCCAGCGGCACCGTCAAATGGGCGGCCAACGGCAAGTGCGGCGTGCAGTTCGACCGCGAATTCGACCTGACCCGCATGGCGCCCAAGAAGGCCAAGGGCAATGACGTCACCATGCTGACCCCGTGGTACGTCGACCGCCGAGCCGCCGAACGCTAGCGCCGGCTGCACAGGAAAGGAGCGCCGGCGAACCGACGCTCCTCCTTGTTTCGACAACCGGCCGTTTAGCGGCGGTTGATGTCGACGTCGCGGACGAAGCCGCGATAGTCGACGTCGCACTTGAACGACAGGTCCGGTCGATACGAGTATCCGACCGCGCCATAGACGCCGTACGGATTGTAGGCCGGCCGGCCACTGGTCGCGAGACCGCGGACCCGCACCGTGGTGCGGCGCGGAACCACCTGGGTGATGCTCAGCACCCGCGGAGTAGCCGCATAGGCGCCGAGCAGCGAGCCGATGACCCCGCTTAGGCCGGTGCGAGTCACCAGCCGCTGCTGAACGGCCGCGCTGCACCGCTGCGCAGCAACCGCCGTCACGTTATACCCATAGCCGTAGCCCGGGTAAGCATATTGCGCGGAAGCGGGGGCGGCCGCCGCAAGAGCGGCAATGCCCGCGCTGCCGGCAAGGATCTTCCGCATAATCGTCATCGTTCGTCTCCCTTCAAAAGAGCCGTCGATGGTAAAACGAACGGGTGTTCGGCGCTGTCCCGCGCTGGTCGCAACAGGCCTTCATCCCGTCGCTCGGCGGTGAACGCGAAATGAATGAATTGCGAAGGGGCGCAAGCCGCTGGGCCAATTCGCTTCGCGGCGGCTTTTGTGGTAGAAGGCGAGACCGCCTGAAACACGTCACCGTGGGCCTTCAGCCGGCTGAGAGACGACACGCGCTCCCGCCTGCCAACAAGGAGCGCCGCAAGCTTATGAGCCGAGCCATCAATATTTCCATGCACGCGGACGATGTCCTCGCCAAATGCCAGGCCGCGAAGGTCGGGGTTTCGGCGATCGAGGCGCTGCCGGGCGGCGGCGTGCGGCTGGTCTGCATGAGCACCGACGGCGCCGAGAAGCTTCGACGCAGGCTCAAGGCCCACGTCATTAAAGGCGACGTCGAACGCAGCCATTACCGCCCGCGCCAGGATGCCCGCTAGGATGGCGGAGCAGGCGCCAGACTGGAGCGGCGGCCACGCCGACGCGCTGGGCCGCGCTCGCGCCGCGCTGATCCGCCAGGAAGCGCTGCGCCCGCGCAACCAGGACAGCGGATTCATGTTCAAGCGTCTCGAGACGCGCAAGGAGACGAAGGACAATGGCTAAGGGCCAGAAACGATCGAACAAGGAAATCCGCAAGCCCAAGGCGTCCAAGGCGAAGAAGGGCAACGTGTCGCAGCCGACCACCAAGCCCGGCGGGCTGCTCCCCCGCGACTGACGCGGGCCACTCGAAGCCAAGCCGCCACGCATTGCTAAGTTGCTGGAGCGCCAGCATTTCACCTCCGCGCCGAAGCGATCCGTGCTAAACAGACGCCGGGTTGTGGGGGATCAGTCATGGAACGCACATTCTCAAACTGGCGGAGCTCGGTCGTCGGGCTCGGGGTCACGCTCGCCATCGTCGCCGCCGGCTTCGCCGTCGCTTTCTGGTAGTTCGGCGGCGGCAGCTTCGCCGCCGATCGCCGCGCCCAGCGCTTACGGCATCAAATGGTTGGCGGTGATCCGTTTGCCGTCGAGCGACACCGATGCATAGCCGGATTCCTTAATGTCGTTGGCGGCGAGGCGGCCGTCGAGGTCGAGCCGGAGCGTATGGGTGCGGCTGAACGCGCTGGGCCCCGACAGGCGCACGCCCGACCAGGCATATTCGCCATAGACCGTCTTCAGGCGCTGCTCTTGCGCGTTCATCACGCCCGTGAGCGCCGCCGCGTTGACCCGCCCCAGGGGGACCACATAGTCCGCCAGCCGGAAGTTCGCGGCATTGCCGCCCATCACGGTAATTTCCACCGGAGACGGCTCACCGAACGTGCCGGTTCTCGTATCGAAGCGCGCGGTAAGCAACTTGCGGGGATCGGACGGATTCTGGAAGCTGACCGTGCAGCTGGTCATTTGGCCGCGCGGCTCGGACGAACGCCCGGAGATTGCCTCGCCGGCGCTAAAGAAGGACGTAATTTCCGCTACCTTGACCTCGGAACCGAACTTCTTGGCGATTTCGCGGAAGCAGACGTCCGGACCGGACGCGAGGGTCAAAGCGGGCGCCGACCCGCCGCCGCTTTCCAACCCGTCTGGGGGAGGCATTCCAGATTCGTCACGGGCAGGGAATTCAAAGGGCTCGACACTCGCGGGATCGATTGCATTCGAATCGTCGGCATTCGCGGAAGAATTGCCGCAGCCGCCAAGGCCGAGCGACAGCAATGCTGCGGCCGTCAAAAGGATTGCCGGACGTGGCAAGGTCATGATTGTGTTCCCCCGTTGCTGCAGGGCGGCGGACCGGCCCCGCATCCGGGTCCGATGCCGCCATTATCGCGTCGCTTTGTCAACCGCGGCGGAAAGGAAAGCGCGGCTAGCCCGCGAAGCTCGACATAAGCTTCGCTTATGCTCTGGCGCTCGAACTGGAACTCTGCCGCTCGGCGCTCATTCTTGCCTTTCAACGGCAAAGACCGTGAGAGGAAGGTCCATGAAAACGCTTTATCTGGCGGCCGGCGCGCTGAGCCTTGGGCTCGCGGCATGCGGCGATTATTCGGCGAACGAGGC
>CAMPJH010000073.1 GCA_946886845.1 uncultured Sphingomonas sp.
CTCGAACAGCGCGACCCAGATCCAGATGTTCGAAGCGCTCGGGGCCGGACCGCCTCGCTTTGCCCATGAAGCGTTGCTGGTCGCCGCCGAAGGCAAATTGTCGAAGCGGCTCGGCTCCTACGGGGCGGAGCATCTGCGCGAGGAAGGGGTCGAGCCGATGGCTTTGCTGTCGCTGCTCGCCCGGATCGGTACCTCGCAGCCGGTCGAGCCGGTCGCCAGCCTCGACGAGCTCGCCCGCGAGTTCGATTTCGCGCACTTCGGCCGCGCCCCCGCGCACTTCGACCCGCATGAGGTCGAGCTGCTCAACGCTCGACTGCTGCATGCGCTTGATTTTGCCGCGGTCGCCGACCGCTTGCCGCCGGCCGCAAGCGAAGCGGATTGGCTGCTGCTCCGGCCGAATCTCCAGCGATTGTCCGATTTTCCCGACTGGTTCGAGGTCCTGCACGGCGAGATCGAGCCGCCGGAGCTCGGCCATGACGAACGGATGCTGGCCCGCGATGCCGCCGTCGCCGCCGAAGCAGTCGACTGGTCAGGAGAGCCGTGGCGGTCACTGACCGACGAGCTCAAGCGGACCACCGGGCGCAAGGGCCGCGAGCTGTTCCACCCCCTGCGCCTGGCGCTGACGGGACGCGAAAGCGGGCCGGAGATGGCCGGGCTGGTGGCGCGCATGGGCAAGGCCCGCGCCGTCCGCCGGCTCGAGGCCGCGGCCAAGCGTTAATCGGCTGGGCCACCGCAACGATTTTGCTTGAGCATAACGTGTAATGTTGTAACATTGCTCAATGACTCGCGTCGAAGGAGTCGGGCAATGAATGTTTATGCTCCAGTTCCCGCTTATGCGGACCGCAAGCGCCACCCGCGCGCACTCATCCTGATCGTCGGAATCCATGCGGGCTTGCTGGCCGCGGTGATGGCGGCGAAGATGGACCTGCCGCCGCCGTTCGCTCCGACACCGACGACGGTCAAGCTGATCCCCGAGCCGCAGGTCCCGCCGGCGAACCCGCCGCCGCAGCCCAGGCAGGATCCGCGCGGCTCGCGGATCGACCAGATGCCGAGGGTGATCCCGGTTCCGCAGCCGCGCTTTCCGGTGATCGACAGCCTGCCGATGCCGCTGCCCGATCCCGGGCCGATCGTCACCCAGGATCCCGCGCCGGTGCCGGCGCCGGTCCGCTTCGGCCCGCGTTTCGCGACCCCGGAATCGCTTTTGAAGCCGCCTTATCCGCAGGCGAAGCTGCGGCTCGAGGAGGAAGCGGTGCTGCGGCTGCGGCTGACCATCGACGATCGCGGCCGGGTGACCGCCGTCGAGCCGGTCGGCCGCGCCGACCCGGTCTTCCTCGCCCGCCGCCCGCCGCCACCTGCTCGCCCATTGGCGCTACAAGCCGGCGAGCGAGGACGGCCGGCCGGTGGCGAGCTCGACCGTGATCACGCTCCGGTTCCAGCTCGACCAGTAACTCCACTGGCGAGAGCGCGGCCGAGCGCCTATCTTGCCGCAATGTCCTGGTTTCCCCGCCCCGTCGGTCCAAGCGCCGCGTTCCGCGACCTTGCCGCCTTCATGCGGCAGCGCAGCCGCGAACAGATGATCGGCGCCTCGCTGGCGCTGCTCGCGACGATCATCATCGTCATCCTGTTCTTCGTCGATTCGAAGATCAACACGGCGCCGCCGCCGCAGCTGATCTACGCCGAAAGCTGGAACGCCAACCGCACCGATGCCGAAATCGTCGCGCAGCAGAAGAAGGACCAGGCGGCGCGGCACGCGGCGTTGGCGGAGAAGCAGCGCCAATATCAGAAGCTCGAGAAACGATTCGGCATGTGACGGACGATCGCCGGTTCATGGCCGAGGCCGTGGCCCTGGGCGAAGCCGCGCGCGGGACGACCGCGCCCAATCCCAATGTCGGCTGCCTGATCGTCTCGGCCAAGGGCGAGGTCGTCGGACGCGGCGCCACCGCCCCCGGCGGCCGGCCGCACGCCGAGGCGCTTGCACTGGCCGAAGCAGGCAAGCGCGCGCTCGGCTCGACCGTCTACGTGTCGCTCGAACCCTGCGCGCATGTCAGCGAGCGCGGTCCGGCCTGCTCCGACCTGCTGGCGGAAGCGAAGCCGGCGCGAATCGTGATCGCCCTGAAGGATCCGGACCCGCGCACCGCCGGCAAGGGCATCAAGCGGCTGCGCGAATCGGGGATCGAGGTGAAGACCGGCACCGGCCGCAAGGCGGCGGCGCAATCGCTCGCCGGCTATCTGACCCGGCTGAAGCTGGGCCGCCCGCGGATCACCCTCAAGCTGGCGCTGTCGATCGACGGCAAGATCGCGCTTCCGTCCGGCGAATCGCAGTGGATCACCGGCGAGGACGCGCGCCGCCACGTGCATTTGGAGCGCGCCCATTCGGACATGATCCTGGTCGGCCGCGGTACCTATATGGCCGACGCGCCGCGGCTCGACGTCCGGCTGCCGGGCCTAGAAGACCGGTCGCCGAAGCGGGCCCTGCTGACTCGCGGCGAGGCGGTCGACGGCTGGGAAACCCTGTCATCTCCGCAGGATGTGCATCGCCTTCATGACGTCAACGACCTGCTGGTCGAGGGCGGCTCGGCGACCGCGACCGCCTTCCTTTCGGCCGATCTGGTCGACCGGATCCTGATCTACCGGGCGCCGATCCTGATCGGCGACGGCAAGTCGTCGCTTGGCTATGTCGGGCTTGACGCCATCGCCGACGCGCACGGCAAATGGCGCGCGGCCGGCGAGCAGCGGCTCGGAGTCGACCGGCTCGAAGTTTACGAGCGGGTGCGCGAGCGCTAGGCGGCGGGCATGTTCACCGGGATCGTCACCGACGTCGGCACCGTCGCCAGCGCCGAGCAGCGCGCCGACCTGCGGCTGACTATCCGCTGCGGCTACGACATGGCGACGGTCGAGCTCGGCGCGTCGATTGCCTGTTCGGGCGTCTGCCTGACCGTGGTCGACAAGGGCGACGACTGGTTCGCGGTAGATGTCTCGACAGAAACGCAGTCGCGGACCGCGCCGGGCCTGTGGAGCGAGGGCGCAAGGCTCAATCTCGAGCGGCCGCTGCGGGTCGGCGACGAACTCGGCGGCCATTTCGTCACCGGCCATGTCGATTGCCTCGGTGACGTCATCGCCGTCTATCCCGAAGGCGGGTCAAGCCGAATCACCGTGTCTGTCCACGGCGCGCTGGCACCGATGATCGCGCCCAAGGGGTCAATCACGCTCGACGGCGTGTCGCTGACCGTTAACGACGTCCGCGATGCCGAGGACAGGACGACGCATTTCTCGGTCAACATCATCCCCCACACCGCCGGTTGCACGACCCTGGGCAACCTTGCCGCTGGAGGACAGCTCAATGTCGAGGTGGACGTGCTTGCGCGCTATATCGACCGGATGATTGCGGCGCGGTCACACTAGGCACATCGCTGTTGCTGCTTTCAATCACATTGCAATGTGATATTGGGCGCCCATGAGCACCACCTTGATCGAGCAGCTGACCGCCATCATCGACACCGGCGAGATCAGCCGCGCCGCCCTCGCCCGCGCCGCCGGGCTTCACCCCAACAGCCTTCGCAAGCTCGGCGCCGACGACTGGAACCCGACCGCCGATACGCTCAAGCGGCTCGAAAAGCTGATCCAGCGCGGCACCACCGACGTCCTGGTCGGCGCCGAAGCGATCATCGACGAGGCGCGCAACGGCCGGATGTTCATCCTGGTCGACGACGACGACCGCGAGAACGAAGGCGATTTGGTGATCCCGGCGCAGATGGCGACCCCGGACGCGATCAACTTCATGGCCCGCCACGGCCGCGGCCTGGTCTGCCTGGCGCTGACCAAGGAACGCGCCGACTCGCTCGGCCTCGAGCCGATGACCCGCACCAACCGCAGCCGCAACGAAACCGCCTTCACCGTCTCGATCGAGGCCAAGGAGGGGATTTCGACCGGGATCAGCGCCGCCGACCGGGCGCGGACGGTGGCGGTGGCGATCGATGCGTTGAACGGCCCCGACGCTTTGGTCTCGCCCGGCCATGTCTTCCCGCTGGTCGCCCGGCCGGGCGGAGTCCTGGTCCGCACCGGCCACACCGAGGCGGCGGTCGACGTCGCCCGGCTCGCCGGCCTCAACCCCAGCGCCGTGATCTGCGAGATCATGCGCGACGACGGGACCATGGCCCGGCTCGACGATTTGATGGATTTCGCCCGCGCCCACGGGCTCAAGATCGGCACGATCCGCGACCTTATCGCCTATCGGCTGAAGAAGGACCATCTCGTCGAGCGCACCGCCACCACCCTGTTCCGGGCGGTCAGCGGCGCCGAATGGCAGGCGCAGGTGTTCCGCGACAAGGCCAGCGGCGAGGAGCAGCTGGCGCTGGTCCATGGCACCCTCAGCCCGGACGAGCCGGTGCTGGTGCGGATGCACAGCCTCGACCTGTTCGCCGACGTGCTTGGCGAGGGGGGGGCCAAGTCCGGGCTTCTCCAGGGCGCGATGCGGATGATCGAGCGCTACGGGTCGGGGGTCGTCGTCGCGCTCCATGCCGCGGCTCCGGGATCGCTGTCGCGGTCGATCGACCTGCGCGCGGGCAATCCGGTCGACGGCGGCGACGCCGTCCGCAGCTACGGCACCGGCGCGCAGATCCTCGCCGCGCTCGGCATCCACGACATGATCCTCTTGTCCAACACCCGCCATTCGCCGGTCGCTCTGTCGGGCTACGGGCTGACGATCGTCGACGAGCGGCCGATCGAGGTCGAAGGCCCTTCGTCGGGCTCAGGACGGGCCTGACGCCATGGCCACCATCCTCCTCGCCGAAGCGCGCTTTTATCCGCACCTCAACGACATGCTGCTCGACGGCGCCCGCGCGGCGATCGAAGCGGCCGGCCATAAACACGAGACTCTGACGGTGCCGGGGGCGCTCGAGCTGCCCGGAGCGATCGCCCTTGCCGCGCGCAGCGGCCGCTTCTGCGCCTTCGTCGCCTTGGGCGTGGTCATTCGCGGCGAAACCTATCATTTCGAGGTCGTCGCCGAGGAAAGCGCCCGAGCGCTGATGGACCTGACCACCCAGGGCTTCGCCATCGGCAACGGCATCCTCACGGTCGAGAATGAGGCGCAGGCGCTGGAGCGAGCCGACCCGGCCCAAGGCGACAAGGGCGGCGGCGCGGCCCGAGCGGCGCTGGCGCTGTACGAGCTGCGCGAAAAGTACGGCGCTTGACCGCAAGCGAGCGTTCGCCCCACCGGCTGGCCTTCCCGGCGCTGCTCCTGGGCAATTTCTCGCTGGCGATCGGACCCTGGTTCGTCCGGCTTGCCGACGTCGGGCCGGTGGCGGTTGGCTTCTGGCGGCTGTTGCTGGCCTTGCCGTTCATCTGGCTGGTCGCCCGGGTTGCTCGTCAGCCCCAGCGCATCCCGAAGCGATCGCTGCTGCTGGTGATCCTCGCCGCGGCGATCTTCTATGCGCTCGACCTAGCGGCGTGGAACGCCGGGATCCTGCTGACCAAGCTCGGCAACGCCACTTTGTTCGGCAACAGCGGCAGCTTCGTCTTTGTCGTCTATGGCCTGTGGCTCGTCCGAAGCTTGCCGTCGCCCAGGCAATCCGCCGCCCTTGCTCTCGCGCTTGCCGGAACCGGCCTGCTGATGAGCAGCAGCTATGATCTGAGCCCGGCCAACTTCGCCGGCGACCTGCTGACCCTCATCGCCGGCTTTCTTTACGGCGGCTATCTGATCTTCATCGACCGGGCGCGAACCAGGCTTCAGCCGCTACCGCTGCTGCTGCTTGTCACCCTGCTCGGGACGCCGATGCTGCTGGCAATCAGCGTCGGGCTGGGCGAGCGATTGTGGCCCACCGATTGGACTCCGCTGATCATCTTCGCGCTGACCAGCCAGGTAATCGGCCAGGGCCTGCTGATCTATTCGATCGGCGTGTTCCCGCCGTTCGTCGTCGGCCTGGTCCTGCTGAGCCAGCCGGCAATCGCGGCGCTGATCGGCTGGTTCGCCTATGGGGAGGGACTTGCCGCGGCCGATTGGGTCGGAGCAGTGGCGGTTGGCCTCGCTTTGGTTCTCGTCCGCCTGCCGCAGCGGGGGTTGCGCGCTGGCGCGCCGCAGCCCAGTTGAGCGGCGATGGACGGCCCGAGCCCTCTCGAGAAGATCCGCCAGCGCCTCGCTTTGGCGGTCGGCGAGAATGCCGTGTTCGATGGCTGGACCCGCGCCGCGGTCGATTCGGCTGCCGGTAAGCTCGGCATGGACCAAGCGCAGGCGCGGCTTGCGTTTCCCAAGAGCCAGTCGGCGATGATCGATGCCTATGTCGCGGGCGTCGACCGCGAAATGGAGAACCGGCTGCCACCCGACAAGCTGGCGGGAATGAAGATCCGCGAGAAAATCCGGGCTTTGGTATGGGCCAGGCTCGAGATCATGGGACCCGCGCGGGAAGCCGTACGCCGCGCGCTTTCCATTCTGGCGATGCCGCAGAATGTGCCGACCGCGGCGCGGATCGGCTGGCGCTCGGCCGATCTGATGTGGCGGCTGGCCGGCGACACCAGCACCGACTTCAACCATTACACCAAGCGGATGACGCTCGGCGCGGTTTACGGCTCGACCCTGCTGGCCTGGCTCGACGACGACAGCGACGACTGGAGCGAAACCGCCGCCTTCCTCGACCGGCGGATCGACAATGTCATGCAGTTCGAGAAGTGGAAGGCCCAGTGGCGCGGGCAGGAACGGTTCAGCGTCAGCCGCTTCTTCGGCCGGCTCCGCTACCCGCCCCGCTGACCACCCCTAGTTGTTATTGATAATCATTCGCACTCTGTTATGCCTCCGGTCATGACGGCCCACCTTCCGCGCCTGCTGGCCTGGCTCGCTTTGCTCCTCGCAGCGGCGGTGCTCGCGGTTCCGGCGCAAGCGGCGACGGCCGACCAGGACGTCCAGACCAGTTGGCGGCTGCTCGACTATATCGCCGTCGACTATCGCGAGGCGGTCTCCGGCGGGCGGGTCATCAATCCGCTCGAATATGACGAAATGGTCGAGTTCTCGTCGTCCGTCTCCAGCAAGCTCGCCGTGCTTCCCGATAAGCCGCAACGCGCCGCGTTGGTCGCCGACTCGAGGCAGCTGCAGTCGGCGATCGCCGCCAAACGCGAACCCGCCGAGGTTGCCCGGCTGGCCAAGGGGCTCGCCGGCCGGCTGCTCGCCGCTTATCCGGTGCCGCTGGCGCCGCAGAGTCCGCCCGACCTGTCCCGCGGCGCCGCGCTCTACGCTGAAAATTGCGCAACCTGCCATGGCGGCAAAGGCGAAGGGCCGTCGGGCGCCTTCGCGCAGCTCGATCCGCCACCGATCGCCTTCGCCGACCGCGACCGGGCGCGCGAGCGCAGCCTGTTCGGCCTCTACCAGGTTGTGACCCAAGGGCTCGAGGGCACGGCGATGCAGAGCTTCGGCTCGCTGCCCGAAGAGGACCGCTGGGCGCTGGCC
>CAMPJH010000074.1 GCA_946886845.1 uncultured Sphingomonas sp.
CTGCTCAACGGGCTCGGCAGCCTCGTCGCCGGGCTGATCGGCTCGCCGGGCCGTGCGACCGGCGGACCGGTGAACGCCGGCCGCGCCTATATGGTCGGCGAGCGCGGGCCGGAACTGTTCGTCCCTTCGAGCGGCGGCCGGATCGACGCCCTGCAAACGCGGTCGCGCGACGTTCGAGTGGCGATCTCGGTGATGACTCCGACTCCCGCCGAGCCACAGGTGTTGCGGCAATCCTCCAGGCAGATAGCACGCGCCGTTCGCTCGGCGCTTCGGGGCGAGCGCGGATGAATCATTGGTTCACGCAGGCCGCGGCCCCGATCGTCACGACCTTCGTCAAGCGCTTCGACCCGCTCCAGTGGACGATCGATTTTCCGCGCGGAACGATCGCCAGCCTGGTGACGACAGCAGATGGGCATGGCGCGACGATCGATGCCGAGTTTCTTCGTCAAGGCGATCTGGTCGGGTTGATCTACGAGAGCGAGGACAGGCTGGCGCACCCGGCGCATGTTCGGGAAGCCTCGCGCGATTATTCCAAGACGATCCTCTCGTTCCGCTGGCAATCGACCGGCGCAATGCCGCTCGACCAGGTCAACGGCCCGACGCTGACCATCGAAGGCCGCGATTCGAGCGGCAACCCGCGGACCTGGTTCGTGCGATTGTGGAACTATGCGGCGGGCAGCGGCGAAGACGCCGTGATCACCCTCGATTTCGACGCGCTCGACGGCGGCTATGCGCTTCCGGCCGACGCCGACCGAGTCGATCCGACCGCCATCGACCGGATGTTTCTCAGCATCATTCCGCCGGACTATGTCGAAGGATCGGGCGCCCTTCGGGCCGTTCCAGCTGCCGTCCGTGCCACCGTCAACGATATAAGATGCGAAGGCGCCAACAGCGTCCTTGCGATCAAGGACGCGGTCGTCCCCGCACACGAACTGCGCATCGCGACGGCTTACGACGACATGTATAATCTGCCACCCGAACGCGTGATCGACACGGTCGAGCGCCTCGGATTCCGCGGCACGATCAATCACTATGTCGGGATGAGCCATTATTTCGCGCTCAATGGATCGGGGATCCTCGATCCGGAACGAGGGTTGAACTCCGCTGCGCTGGCCTGGCACCACGACTTCGCGCGCGCCGCGGCGGAACGCGGATACCAGCTGATCTGGTCGCTCTCCTATGAGATCCTCGACATGTTCTGTCCCGAGACATGGAAGCAGCGGACCTTCGACGGAAGTCCCGGGCTGACCGGCTGGGACCCGCCGTCGGCCCTGGTTTCGCCGGCGAACTCGGACGCGATCGATTTCCTGAGCAGGGTCGAGATCGAGCTCACGCAGCTTTCGGTCGAGTTCGGCCTGGCGCCGCAAATCCAGATCGGGGAGCCGTGGTGGTGGGTGACCTCCGCCGGCGAACCATGCCTCTACGATGACGCGGCCGTTGCGCATTTCGGCGGCGACCCGGTCGCGATCGAAGATGTCCGCGCGCCAATGTCGGCCGCGCAAATTGACCTGCTCGACGAAGCTGGAATCCTGCTCGCCGCCTCGACGGAGGCGATCCACGATGCGGTGAAGGCGGCGGTGCCGACCGTAACGACGTTATTGCTGGCTTATCTACCGACGACCCTGGATCCGACGGCTCCTGAGCTCAAGCGAGCGAACCTGCCAACGGGCTGGGCGAAGCCTGCGTTCGATGTGCTTCAGCTCGAGGATTATGAGTGGGTGACCGCCGGACGAAAGAGCCAGCGCGAAGCCGCTTACGCCGAAATCGAAGAGCGGCTCGGGTATAATTGCGACGAGCAACATTATTTGTCGGGCTTCGTCACCCAGGCGAGCGGTCGGCAGAGTTGGGGCGACATTGTTGACGCCGCGCTCGACGCAAGGTCGAGGGGCGTTGCCGAGATCTTCCTGTGGGCGCTTCCACAAGTCCTACGCGATGGACTGACCTTGTTTGGAGATTCAGCTGTGACTGTGTTCGACGATGTGAGCTTCCCGATTGAAATCGGGGCCGAAGCGAGCGTGTCTCCTGGTTTTTCGACGAATGTCGTGACGAGCGCGAGCGGCAACGAATTTCGCAATGTGAACTGGCAGCAGGGTCGGCTCCGCTTCGATGCGGGCCCGGGTGTTCGCGGCGACGCCGAGGTCGAGACCTTGCTGGAATTCTTTCGGGCACGGCGCGGCGCCGCCGTCGGCTTCCGTTTCCGCGATCCGTATGACTTCAGCTCGAACGGGATGAGCGGAACGCCCACCGCTCTCGATCAGCAGATCGCAATTGGCGACGGGTCCGCCGAGCGGTTCACGCTAAAGAAGGGCTACGCCGGCGGCGAGGAGCGCCGGATTACGCGCCCGCTCGCGGGAAGCGTTCTGATTGCCGTCGATGGCGTCGAGCAGGCGAGCGGCTGGACCCTTGAGCAATATGGGGAGATCGTGTTTGCAGCGCCGCCCGATTCCGGCGCGATTGTCACCGCAGGATTCCTGTTCGATGTCCCGGTGAGGTTTGCCGACGACCGTATTGAGATCAATCGGACGACGTTTCTTGCCGGTGAAGCGCCGAGCGTCCCGCTGATCGAGATCCGGGAAGGGTGACGGTGTCGATCGCGACCGGGCCCTTGACCGCCCTTGCTTTTTGCTGGCGACTGCAGCGACCGGACGGTGGCGGCATCGGGCTGACGAGCAGCGACCGCGATGTCGTGCATGACGGAATTGTTTACCGGGCGGCTCCTGGCATGACCCCGGCGGCGATCCGCCAGAGGCTGGGGATGGAACCGGATTCAGGCGAAGTGGCCGGGGCGTTGAGCGCCGACGGCCTGAGCGAAGCCGATCTTAAACTGGGACGCTGGAACGGATCGAGAATCGACCTCTTCGCAGTCGACTGGACCGATCCGGACCGAACGCCGATCCCATTGCTGGGCGGTGAGCTTGGGGAAGTGTCGGTCGACGGCGACGGCTTCTCGGCCGAGCTTCGCGGAGCGGCGTCGCGCCTCAGCGGACCGGCCTGTCCGAGCACCTCCCCGGAATGCCGCGCGGCGTTCGGCGACAAGCAATGCCAGGTCGACCTTGCCGGCCGAAGCATGCGGGCAATTGTCACGATGAGCGAAGACAATGTGCTGACGCTCGACCGCGCCGTCGACGACCGATTCCTGTTCGGTCGGCTGCGCTACCTGAGTGGTGAAAATTGCGGGGTTGCGAGTGTGGTGCTTGCGGTGAATGGAAACGAGATAGCGCTTCGCGACAGACCCCGAGCCCTGGTCGAAACAGGCACGGCGGTGCTGTTGCGCGAAGGCTGTGACAAAAGATTCGAGACCTGCGTCACGCGATTCCAAAACGGCGCCAGCTTTCGCGGCGAGCCCCACCTACCCGGGAACGACCTGTTGACCAGGTATCCCGGCGCATGACGAAGTCGAGCGAGACAATCGTCCGGCGCGCCCGCGCGCTGGTCGGGACGCGGTTTCGGCCGCAAGGCCGTGACCCGGTCATGGGCCTTGATTGCGTTGGCCTGATAGTGAGCGCGTTCACTCTCCCGGGCGACGGAATCCGCCGCGATTACCGGCTTCGCGGACCGCATGGCGGCGAGCTGAAAGCGGAACTGCGCCGCCATTTCCGGCGCATCAGCGCAGGCGCGATGCGCGGCGGAGACGTCATGCTTTGCGCCGTCGCCGCCGACCAGATGCATCTCGCGATTGAGTGCGGCGGCAGCTTCGTCCACGCCGACGCTCGCCTTCGCAAAATTGTCGAGACGCCGGGTAACCCGGGCTGGCCAATCGTCGCCGTGTTCCGACGCCGGACCCCCAAGCGCAGATCGGGCTAGGCGATGGCGACTTTGGTATTGAGCACCGTCGGGACGATTCTCGGCGGACCGGTCGGCGGCGCCATCGGCGGGCTTCTGGGACAAAGCATCGACCAGCAAGTATTCGGTCCCGGGCCACGCGAAGGACCGCGGCTTGGCGACCTTTCGGTCCAGACATCGAGCTATGGGACGCCAATCGCCCGACTGTTCGGGACGATGCGCGTCGCCGGGAGCATCGTCTGGTCGACTGATCTGCAGGAAGATGCCCAGACCCAGGGCGCCAAGGGTCAGCCCGACGCGATCACCTATAGCTATTCCGCAAGCTTCGCGGTGGCGCTGTCGTCGCGCAATATAACCGACATCCGCCGGATCTGGGCGGACGGCAAGCTGATCCGCACCGCCGAAGGCGAGTTCACGGTCAGCACCGTCTTCCGATTCTACGATGGATCGGAAGACCAGCCGATCGATCCGCTGATCGCCACCATCGAGGGAATCGACGGCGCACCCGCATATCGCGGTATCGCCCTGGCGGTTTTCGAGCATTTGCAGCTCGCCGAGTTCGGAAACAGGATCCCGTTCCTAACGTTCGAAGTCATTGCCGATGCGGCCGCAGTGCCGCTGGCCGGGATGCTCGCGGATGTCAGCGGCGGGGCGATCGACTGCTCGATTCCCGGCACGCTTCAAGGATATGCGGCATACGGCTCGACGATCGCCGCCGCGGTCGAACCTGTCGTCGAAATGCTCGGCATCGATCTGTCGGACAATGGAAGCGTGCTGAAGTCGCCGACGTCGGACCTGGTCGAGCCGAGCGAGGAAGAGCTTGGTTGCGGCGCGGGGCCGGATCCGAAACCGAGGACCGAGCGGTCACAGCTGTCGGCGCGAAGCCTGCCGGCGGCGTTGTCGCTGAGCTATTATGACCCGGCGCGCGAATACCAGACCGGCCTGGCGCGCGCGTCAATCGAGGCCGTGGCCGCCGGCGGCGACACGATCGATCTTGCGGCGGTGATGGAAGCGCCGGCCGCGAAGGCGGTCGCCGAGACAGTTCTGGCGAGACGCTGGGCCGAGCGTGACAAGCTGACTTTGCGTTTGCCCCCCGGTTATTTGTCGCTGCGGCCCGGCAGCCGGGTGCGCGCAGCCGGTGAGTCTCGGCCGTGGAAAGCCGAGCGGGTGACGATCGATTCGCTTGCGGTCCTGGTTGAGCTTCGGCCGATCTATTCCACGATCGATTCAGTCCCGGCCGACCCTGGGCGAGTCTTGCCGTCGGCCGGCGTGGTCCCGACGCCGACGACAGTGGCGATTGTCGAGTTGCCCGACGACGGAAGCGGCGCCTCTGATTCTCCCGTGGTCGTCGTTGCCGCCTCGACCAGCGGAGCAAACTGGCGCACAGTCCCGCTGCTAGTCGAAATCGGTGGGTCTTCGCTGACGTTGAAGACCGCCAGCGCCCGGGCAGTCATGGGAGTCGCCGAAAATGCGCTCGGCGGCGGGCCGTCGACGCTATTCGACTTGCTCAACACCGTCGATGTCGAACTGGCCAACGGCGACGACTGGCTCGAGAGCCGCACAGACGATGCGTTGATCGACGGCGCGAACCTGGCGCTGGTCGGAAGCGAATTGATCCAGTTCGGAGATGCGCTGCCGCTCGGTTCCAATCGGTTCCGGCTTAGCCGGCTGCTGCGCGGCCGGCGAGGAAGCGAGTGGGCGATGGGCATCCACCAGCCAGGCGACCGGTTCGTGATCGTCGACGCCGCACGCCTGGCGCAACTGCATCTGAACAGCGCCCATGCCGGCGCAAGGATAGGCATAACTCCGCAGGGCCCCGCCGACACCGCGGGGGGCATGGTCGAGCTTGCCGTGATCGGGGAAGCCATGCGGCCGCCAAGCCCGGTCCATCTTCGCGCCAGCATTGCGCCAGACGGTGCGCTGCGCTGCGCCTGGGTGCGACGCAGCCGGCGCGGCTGGTCCTGGCTGGACGGAGTCGACGCGCCGCTCGATTCGGCGGTCGAGCTTTACCGGGTGACGGTCCAAGGCGCCGCAGGCTCGCTGGAGCGAGAGAGCGGCAGCCGATCTATCGATTTCACAGCGGCCGACCTGGCGGTCTTGGCGGGAAGCGAAGTGCAAATCCGGGTCGCGCAGATCGGCGAGCTTGCTGTCTCGCGGCCCACCGTCCTCAGCCTCACAATCAACTAGGATCATCGACATGGAAGCTACCGAACGCCTTGCGCTGCCGCTGATCGTTCCCGGCCAGGCGCAAAAGGAGCTGTTCCACAACGAAGCGTTGCAGCTACTAGATGCGGCCGTTGCCGGAGCGGTCGAGGAAGAATCGCGTAACGATCCCCCGCAGTCACCGGTCGCGGGCGCCTGCTATCTGGTCGGCGATATGCCGACCGGCGAGTGGTCGCTGCACGCGGGCCATCTCGCGGCGTTCAGCGGCGCCGGATGGCGCTTCGTGACGCCGGTCGTCGGCCTCAAGGTTGTCGTGAAAACCTCCGGTGCCACAGCAACTTACATGCCGGAAGGCTGGGAAGTTGGAATCGTTCGGGCGTCGCAGCTTGAGATAGAAGGCGAGCAAGTCGTCGGAGCACAAGCGGCGGCCGTTGCCGATCCCCAGGGTGGCAATGTTATCGATTCCGAAGTGAGAATCGCGCTCGCCGGCATCCTTTCGGCGATGCGCCAGCACGGCTTGATCGCTTCAGAATGAAAAGTCTTACATTTCAATGTCTTGGATTTTGCAATCTGCCGATAATGATGCATTATTGATGCTTTTCGGCAACAGCTGACGCGAATCCCCAGTTGCGCGGAAACGGGGCCTCTCATAATGTGTTCGGGCAGTTCTGCTTCGAACGCGTTTGAAAGGGGAAATTTCTATGCGCAAGCTGGCCATTGCAATGGCGCTCGCATCGACCACGCTGGCGACTCCGGCGCTTGCCCGCGACGGCAGCTTTTATGCCGCTATCAATGGCGGCATCATGGTGCTCGAGGATTCGAACATCGACCTGGTCGATCTCAGCGACGAGAGCATCAGCATCGATGATTTTGCAATTCTCAAGTCGAAGCCCGGCTTCGACGTGGACCTTACCGCCGGATACGACTTCGGAATGATCCGGGTTGAAGGCGAAATCGGCTACAAGCATGCCGGTCTCGACGAGGTTGAGCTCCGCAACGCCATCCCCGTGACTGGCGCCTTCGGAGCAAACTTCGACGCCGACGGCAACTCGCGCTCACTGTCGTTCATGGTCAACGCCCTGCTCGACGTTGGCGACGAGGATTCGTGGAGCGGCTATGTCGGACCGGGCATCGGCATCGCCGACGTCAGGATGCACGTTGACGACATCGACGGCATCGACCTCGATGACCTGGATCTGGACAACAGCATTAGGGACAGCCGCCTCGCGTGGCAGGTCGTCGCCGGTGTCCGCACCGCGATCACTCCAAACATCGATGTCGGCGTCAAGTATCGCTTCTTCAATGTCACGAACCTGAAATCGGACGAAGATGGCGATGTCGGATTCAAGAGCCGGTGGCGCTCGCACAGCTTGCTGT
>CAMPJH010000075.1 GCA_946886845.1 uncultured Sphingomonas sp.
GGCTTGCTTCGTCGCGCGACACTCTGCTTCGAGTTCGCTCGGCGACCTTCGACAATCTGTTCGAAGCCGTCGGCGTGTTCGCTAGCGACGGACGACTCTATTTATGGAACCGCCGCTTCAGCCAGGTCTGGGACCTCGACGAGAATTGGCTGGCCGAGCATCCGCGGGTCGATGAAATGGTGCCTGCGATCGCCCGCAAACTGGTCAACCCGACGGGCGCCGCGCAAATCCGCGAGATGGTCCGCAAGACGACCGCGGAGCGCGAGCCCGCCAGCGGCCGGATCACCCTGACCGACGGCCGCCACTTCGAGTTCGCGGCGGTGCCGCTGCCCGATGGGAACGCACTGTTCACCCTGGTCGACGTCACCGATTCGACCCGGATCGAGGCGGCGCTTCGCGAGCGCGCGACCGCGCTCGAACAGGCGGACCGGATCAAGACCGACTTCGTCGCCAACATGAGCTACGAATTGAGGACTCCGCTGACCTCGATCGGCGGCTTCGCGGAAATGCTCGCCGAAGGTTACGCGGGCAAGCTGACGCCGGCCGCGTCCGATTATGTCCAGGCGATCCTTGAATCGGTCGAGCGCCTGTCGAAGCTGATCGACGACGTGCTCGACCTGACCCAGGGCGATTCGGTCGGGACCGTGCTCGAACGCGAACGGGTCGACATCGCCGGGCTGTGCAAGACCGCCGTCGACAAGTTCGAATCGCGGATCAAGGACAAGGACCAGAAGCTCGAAAGCGACATCGCCGAAAGCGCCGGGTTCGTGGTCGGCGACGCCCGGCGTCTGAGGGAGTCGATCGAGCATCTGATCGAGAATGCGATCGCTTATACCGACAGCGGCGGGAAGATTCAGGTGAAGGCCTGGGGCGACGACAGCCAGGCGGTCGTCCAGGTCAGCGACAACGGCGTCGGCATCGCCAAGAAGGACATCCCGCGGGTCTTCAATCGCTTCGACCGGGTAACCCACGATCCTTCACGCGGCGAGGCGGCTCTCGGGCTCGGCCTGCCGCTGACCCGGCAATTCGTCGAGGCGCACGGCGGCAAGGTCGATCTCGTCTCCGCCAAGGGCAAGGGGACGACCGTGACCCTTAATCTACCGCGCGCCCCGAAATGACCCTCTCCGACGAAGCGGCGACCGAAGCATTGGGGACAAAGCTGGCGGGCGAACTTCGGCCGGGAGACGTCGTCACGCTTTCGGGGCCGCTCGGCGTTGGCAAGACCGCGCTCGCGCGTGCCATCATCCGCGCGCTCGGCCATGAAGGCGAGGTGCCGAGCCCGAGCTTTGCGATCGTCCAGCCCTATGAGACGATCGATCTGCCGGTCTGGCACGTCGACCTCTACCGGATCGAGCAGGCCGGCGAGATCGACGAGCTTGGCCTCGACTCGGCCGGTGATGCCGTGCTCCTTGTCGAATGGCCGGAACGCGCCGGCAACAGCGCGTGGCCGGACGCCCTTCGGCTCAGGCTCGATTTTGCCGAAGCCGGCGCTCGGCGCTTGACAGCCGACGCCCCTCCGCCATGGCAAGGCCGATGGCCGCCCGAATGACTCCGCCAGCCCATGCGCCCGAATTCCTTGCCGAATGCGGCTGGGAAGGCGCGCGAATCGAGCCGCTTGCCGGCGATGCCTCGTTCCGCCGCTACTTCCGGGTCAGCGACGGCGACCGCAGCGCGGTGCTGATGGACGCGCCGCCGCCGATGGAGGACGTCCGGCCGTTCGTCGCGGTCGCCGAATGGCTTCAGTCGGTCGGCTTGAGCGCGCCCGAGATTCTTGCTCGGGATATCGACCATGGGCTGCTCTTGCTCGACGATTTCGGCACCTGGCGGCTTCGCGAAATCGCCGACGAGGATCCGTCGCGCGAGCGCGAGCTTTACGAGCTTGCGACCGACGTCCTCATCCACCTCCACCAGCACCCGCCGATGCCGGGTCTACCGCCCCACGGACCGCAGCAATGGCTCGAAGAGCTGGCCTTGTTCACCGACTGGTATTGTCCGGCGCTCGGGCTGTCGGTCGATATCGACGGCTATCGCGCCGCCTGGGCGCAAGTCCTCGAACCGGTCGCACGCGACGGCCTCGGCCCGGTGACCGTGCTTCGCGATTTCCATGCCGAGAATGTCATGCTGATCGGCGGGCGCGAGGGCATCCGCCACTTCGGGCTGCTCGATTTCCAGGACGCGCTGGTCGGGCACCCGGCCTATGACCTGGCGTCGGTCCTCGAGGACGCCCGCCGCGACGTGCCGCCGGAAATCGAGCGGGCGATGATCGACCGCTATGTCGTCGCGACCGGCAAGGCGGATCGGTTCGAGCGCGCCTATTGGGCGCTCGCCGCCCAGCGCAACACGCGCATCCTGGGGGTCTTTACCCGCCTGTGGAAGCGTGACGGCAAGCCGCACTACACGGCCTTCCAACCGCGCATGTGGGGCTTGCTCGAGCGCGATCTCGCCCGACCCGGGCTGGAGCCGGTGCAAAGCTGGTTCGACAAGAATATCCGGCCCGAGCATCGCGCCGCACCCTGGGCTGAAGCGGCATGAAACAGGTCAAGCGGGCGCTTCGGCTGAAAGCCGAGATCGATGCCGAGGTCCCCGAGACCGCGCTGGTGCTGGCGGCCGGCCTCGGCAAAAGGATGCGGCCGCTGACGGCGACGACTCCCAAGCCGCTGATCGAAGTCGCCAGCAAGGCGCTGCTCGACCATCTGCTCGAACGGCTTCGCGCGTCGGGCGTTCGGAACGTGGTCGTCAACGTCCATTATCTCGCCGACGCGGTCGAGGCGCATCTCGCCAAGAATCCGCACGGACTCGGCGTCACAATCTCCGACGAGCGCTCGCTGCTGCTGGAAACCGGCGGCGGCATGGTCAAGGCGGCTCCGCTGATCGATTGCGACCCGTTCCTGGTCGTCAACAGCGACAATCTGTGGATCGATGGCCCCGCCGACACGCTCAAGCTGCTCGCCTCGCATTGGGACGGTGGCAAGATGGATGCGCTGTTGCTGCTCGTTCCGCACGCGCGCGCCGAAAATCATCTCGGCATGGGCGATTTCCACATGGACCGGCATGGCCGGCTCCGGCGCCGGCAGCGCAGCCGGGTCGCGCCGTTTGTCTATACCGGCGTCCAGATCGTTGCGAAGCGCTTGCTCGAAGGCGCACCCGACGGGCCGTTCTCGACCAACGTCCTGTGGGACCGGGCGATCGAGCGGGGACGCTGCTTCGGAGCGGTCCACCAGGGGCTGTGGTTCGACGTCGGCACACCGCAGGCGATCAAGGCGACGGAGCTGATCCTGGAGGATGCCTGAGGCCACCGGCGACCGTTTTCGGCACCGCGCCGTCTTCACCATCCCGACGAATCGCTCGTTCGCAGACTCCCTTGTCGCCGGCCTGATCGCCCGCTTCGGGAACGACCCGCTGGCGCTTGCGAACGGCCGGATCCTGCTTCCCAACAACCGCGCGGTGCGCAGCGTCACCGACGCGTTCGTCCGGGCGAGCGGGTCCGGGCTAGTGCTTCCACGGTTGATCCCGGTCGGCGATTCCGAGCTGGAGGAGCGGATCGGCGGCGCGCTCGATCCGGCCGACCTCGACGATCCAGTGCCGCCGGCGGTCGATCCGCTCGAACGCTTGTTGACGCTTGCCGAGATGGTCCGCGACGGCGAGAGCGCCGCCGAGGCGCTGCGCATGGCGACCGACTTGGCGCGAACCCTCGATTCGCTCCTGATCGAGGAAGTGCCACCGGCCAGGCTGCGCGAGGTTGCCCAGGAAACCGAGGATCTCGCCCGCCACTGGCAGGTGTCGCTCGACCGGCTCCGCGCAATTGTCGATCTGTGGCCGGAGCGGCTTCGCCAGCTCGGCCGGGTCGATCTTGCCGAGCGGCGTAACCGGCTTTTGCGCCGGCTCGGCGACCGCTGGGAAGCGAGGCCGCCGCAAGGTTTCACCGTCGCCGCCGGAATCACCACGGCTGCGCCCGCCGTGGCGGCGTTGCTGGCGCGGGTCGCGGCGATGCCCGACGGGATGGTGGTGCTTCCCGGGCTGGCGCTCGCGTCGGTGATGCCGGACGAGGAATGGGAGGCGCTTGGCCCGAACGAGGACGGCTGGGGCGAGGAAACCCATCCGCAGTTCCACCTGAAGGTTCTGCTCGACCGCATCGGAGTCGCTCGTGGCGAAGTCCGCCTGTGGCCGCGGGTCGGGCTAGCGGCTTCGTCGCCGCAGCGCAGCCGAGCGATCGCCAACGCGATGGCGTCGGCGCAGTTTTCGGACAAATGGAGCGCCCTCAAGCCCGAAGCGCGGCGGTTGAGCGGCATCCGCACCGCAGTGCTGCCCGATTCCGCGGCCGAGGCGCAGGCAATCGCGCTCGCCATCCGTGAGGCGCTGGAGACGCCGGAACGGACGGCCGCGCTCGTCACCTCCGACCGGACGTTGGCGCGGCGAGTGTCGAGCCTGCTGGCGCGCTGGGGAATCGCCGCCGACGACAGCGCCGGCAAGCCGCTGACGGAAGCGCCGTCGGGTACGCTGCTGCTGGGAATCGCGTCGGCGATCGCCGAAGAGCTGGCGCCGGTGCCACTGTTGGCGCTGCTCAAGCATCCGCTGGTTGGCGGCGAGGGCGCCGAGCGGGCGAGATGGCTCGACGATGTCCGTTTGCTCGACCTGGCACTGCGCGGTCCGCGGCCGGCGGCAAGGCTTGGCGGGCTCGACCGCCATTTCGCCGAGCAGGACAAGGAACGCGGGCTCAAGGGCTGCCTCGCCGCATGGCAGCGTATTCGCCCGGTGGTCGAGCCGCTCGACGGGCAAACTCGGGGGCAAGCTCTGCTTTCCGAGTTCGCCGCCGCGCTGGTGCACGCCGGCGAGTCGCTTGCCGGCGACCGGGGCTGGCGTGGGCAGGAAGGGCGAATGGCGGCGGAGCTTCTCGCCGAGCTGCAAAGCGACGGCCCGGCGCAGCGCCTCGCGGTTTCGGCGGAGGATCTTGTGGCGATTCTGGGCGAGCTGCTCGGCAGCCGGAGCATCCGGCCGGCGTACGGCGGTCATCCCCGGGTGTTTATCTGGGGCCTGCTCGAAGCGCGGCTCCAGCAGGCTGACCTGATGATCCTCAGCGGCCTCAACGAAGGCGTCTGGCCGGCGCTTCCGGCGCCCGATGCCTGGCTCGCGCCGAAGGTCCGGGCCAGCCTCGGCCTGCCGAGCCTCGACTATCGGATCGGGCTGTCGGCGCATGATTTGGCAAGCGCTCTCGGCGCGCGCGAGGTGCTCATCACCCGTGCCAAGCGCGATGGGCGCTCGCCGACGGTGGCGTCGCGCTTCTGGCTTCGGCTCGACGCGATCAGCGGCGGCCTTCCACGCGACCTGAGGCTCGAGCGGATCACCGCGGCGCTCGACGACCCCGGTCCGCCGCAGCCGGCCGAGCGGCCACTGCCGTGTCCGCCCGCCGAACAGCGACCAAAGCGGATTTCGGTCACGGCGGTGGACAGGCTCAACGCCGACCCGTTCGCTTTCTACGCGCAGGCGATCCTCAGGCTTCGCGAGCTCGACGCCGTCGACGCCGACCATACCGCCCGCTGGAAGGGCAGCGCCGTCCACGAAGTGTTCGAGCACTGGCTTCGCGAGGATCAATGCGACCCCGACAAGCTCAAGCCGCGCGCCGAACGGCTGCTTGCCGACGAGACCATCCACCCGATGCTTCGCGCGCTGTGGGGGCCGCGGTTGCTGGAGGCGATCGACTCGCTGGCCGAGCTGGAGAGCAGGAACCGCGAAGCAGGGCGGCGGCCGCTTGCCGCCGAGGCGACCGGGGAAGCGCCAATTGCCGGCATAGCGGTCCACGGCCGGGTCGACCGGATCGACCGGCTGCCCGACGGTTCGCTGGCGATCATCGACTACAAGACCGGCGCTCCGCCGAGCGGGAAGGCGGTCGAGAAGGGGTTTGCGTTGCAACTCGGGCTGCTGGCGCTGATCGCCCGGGAAGGCGGGTTCGCCGAGGTCGACGGCAATCCGGCCGGGTTCGAATATTGGTCGCTGGCCAAGCGCCTGCTCGACAAAAACCCGATCCGGCCCGGCAAGGACATGAGCGCCGAGGAGTTCCTCGACCACTCCTACCGACATTTCGCCGAGGCAGCCGAGAAATGGCTGAATGGCGATGAGCCGTTCACGGCCAAGCTCAACCCGGCCTTCGCGCCTTATGGGGATTACGACCAGCTGATGCGGCTGGAGGAATGGTACGGCCGCGAATGAGCCGGCTATTTTCTCTTCGGCTTCTTCTTGACGTTGGACGCGTACAGCAGCGCCGCGACGATTGCCGCCGATCCGATGCCGACGGCGACGCCGGCCTTCACCAGTTTCTGCCGCCGCTCTTCGCTCGCTTTGTCGTCCGGTTCGCTCATGCTTCCCTTTCTATGGGCATGCGCAAAGGTTTGGAAGCATGAGCGGCAGGCACGAGGAATTAAAGCCCCTGCAGCCAACGCAGATGGAGGCGTCGGACCCCCTCATCCATGCGTCGGTGTCGGCGTCAGCCGGAACAGGCAAGACTCAAGTCCTGACGGCGCGAGTGCTCCGGCTTTTGCTCCAGGGCGCGCGCCCGGAATCGATCCTGTGCCTGACCTTCACGAAAGCGGCTGCCGCGGAGATGGCGAACCGAATCGGCAAGCAGCTGGCCGGCTGGGTTCGGTTGAAGAATTCTGAGCTCGCCAAGGACCTTGAGAATATCGGTGAGCCGGGCGATCCGCTGACTTTGCGCCGCGCCCGGCAGTTGTTCGCCAAGGTCCTCGACTGTCCGGGCGGGCTCAAGATCCAGACCATCCATGCCTTCGCTCAATCCCTGCTCGCCGCGTTCCCGGCCGAAGCGGAGATCGCCCCGGGATTTCAGCCGATCGAAGGCCGAGCCGAGCAGGAGCTGGTCCGCCGAACGCTTGCCGACCTCATCGCAGATTCCGAGGCGGCCGGGGAAACGCAGCTGATCGCGGACGTCCAGTGCCTCAGCGGCCGGCTCGGCGAGGGCGGCGCGGTCGATTATCTTCGCATTTGCGCCAGCCGCCACGAAGCGCTGGCCGAGTTCGGGGCGAGCGAGTCGATCGAGCCGCTGATCCGAGACATGATCGGGCTGCCGAAGGGCTCGGTCGACGATTATCTCGCAGTCCATTGCGCCGACGACCAATTCGACTGCGACCTCCTGCGGGCGATCGCCGAAGCGAATCGCCGGTGGGGGACCGCGACCGGCTCGGGAATCGTCGACAAGGTCGAGCGCTGGCTGGCGATGGACCCGGCGGCGCGGGCGGCGATGCTTCCCGACCTGGCGCTGATCGTCTTCACCGGCGCCGGCGAGCTGCGCAAGGTAAGCGCCGGGCAGCGCAAC
>CAMPJH010000076.1 GCA_946886845.1 uncultured Sphingomonas sp.
ATCTCGATCTCGCCGCTGGCGATCCGCCGCTCGACCTGCTCGGTCGGAAGCATGTCGTAGAGCGCATCGTAGAGCGGACGAAGGTACGGATCGACCTTCTCCTTCATGTCGCCGGGGAGGAAGCCGAGGCGCTCGCCCGCCTCGACCGCCGGCCGCGACAGGATCAGCCGGTCGACGCTGCCGCTAATCAGCTGCGAGACGGCCTGCGCGACGGCGAGATAGGTCTTGCCGGTGCCGGCCGGACCGAGTGCGAAGATCATGTCGTCGCGCGCCAGTGCCTGCATATAGACGGTCTGGGTCGGCGAGCGCGGGACGATCGTCTTCTTGCGGGTCCGGATCATCACGCTCGGCGGCGAAGTCACTTCCTCGGTGATGATCCCGTCGAGGCTCGGCTGGGCCGCCATGCCGATTACCGATTCGACCGCCTCGGCATCGATGTCCTGGCCCTGCTCGAGGCGCTTGTAGAGGCCGACGAGGACATCGCGGGCTCGCGCCGCGGCGTCCGGCTCGCCTTCGATCTGGACGCGGTTGCCGCGCGCGGCGACTCGCACCGCAAGCCGGCTCTCGATGGTGATGAGATGCCGGTCGTAATCGCCGAACAAGGGTCCGAGCAGATAGGGCTCGTCGAACTCGAGCTCGAGCCGGGCGGTGTCTGGTACGGCGGCAAGTTCGCGGCGGGCCATCAGGCGGCTGCCTTCCGGCGAACCGCGCCGGTCATGCTGTTGGGGCCGGCCGCAGTCAGGGTCACGCCGAGCATCTCGCCGGGCACGGCGCCGGTCTCGACATGGACCGACTGCAGCCAGGGCGAGCGGCCGATCATCTGGCCCGGACGCCGGCCGGGACGCTCGATCAGCACCTGCGTGTCGAGCCCGACTGTCGAGCGGTTGAAGGCCAACTGGTGCTCTGCAATCCGGGCATGAAGCCGCTGCAATCTTTCATTCATGAGTTCGGGGGCGATCTGGTCCTCCATCACAGCGGCCGGGGTTCCTGGGCGGGGGCTGTATTTGAACGAATAAGCCGCTGCGTAACGCACCGCGTCGACAATCCGCAGGGTCGATTCGAAATCTTCGTCGGTTTCGCCGGGAAAGCCGACAATGAAATCGCCGGAAATGGCGATGTCGGGACGGACGGCGCGGACCTTTTCGATGGTTTGCAAATAGCTATCGACGCTGTGGCTGCGGTTCATCGCCTTAAGGATGCGGTCGCTTCCCGACTGTACCGGCAAATGGAGGTAGGGCATCAGCTTTTCGACCTCGCCATGCGCGGCGATCAGCGCGTCGGTCATGTCGGCGGGATGGCTGGTCGTGTAGCGGATCCGTTCCAGCCCATCGATCCTGGCAATGGCGCGGATCAGGTCGGCAAGGCCGTGGCCGTCGTGCTCCCAGGCATTCACGTTCTGGCCGAGCAGGACGATCTCCGTGGCGCCGCCTTCGGTCAGGGCATGCGCCTCGGCGAGGATGTCGGCTAACGGCCGCGAAACCTCGGCGCCGCGCGTGTAGGGAACGACGCAATAAGTGCAGAATTTGTCGCACCCTTCCTGGACGGTCAGGAACGCGCTGGGGTTCGCCCTTCGCCGCTTCGGAAGCGCGTCGAATTTGGAAATCGGCGGCATGTCGGTGTCGACCGGCCGGCCCCCGATTGCCGCTTCGGCGACCATCTGCGGCAGCCGGTGATAGGCTTGCGGGCCGACGACGATGTCGATCATCGGCGAGCGGCGCCTGGCTTCCGCGCCTTCGGCCTGGGCAACGCAGCCGGCCAGCGCGATCATCGGCTTGGAGCCGTCCTCGCGCCGAAGCCGGCCGACATCCGAATAGGCCTTTTCGGCGGCTTTTTCGCGGATATGGCAGGTGTTGAGGACTACGAGATCCGCATCCGCGCCGTCGGCCGCGGAAGCAAGGCCGCGGTCGGTCAGCAGCTCGGCAATCCGCTCGCCGTCATAGACGTTCATCTGACAGCCGAACGATTTGATCTTGAAGGTCTTGGGGGTCATTTTCGAGGCTGCCTATAGGCGAGTGGGCGGCGGACTAAAAGTGAGCGCCGCGGCGATCGCATCGCGTGCCGCTTCGGCGAGCGCCTTGCGGTCCTGCATCGCCGGCAGCGGGTCGAGCAAGCGAACCACGATCGGAGTCGAACGCCTTCGGCCCAGCGTGCGAAGGAAATTGTCCTTGCCCCGCTCGCCGTGCCAGCCGAACTCGGGCGCGGCCTCGCCATAATCGATTGCGACCGGCCGGACGACCGCTCCCGGCGGCGGCGGGGCGACCGCGGAAAACAGCGTCGAGCGGAATGGAAGCATGTGCGTCCCGGGGCCGGTCGTTCCTTCCGGGAACAGGGCCAGCGGCTGCGGCTCGCCTAGCTTGCGGGCGATCGCCTCGGCCTGGTGCGCGGCTCCGCGCCGATGCTCGCGCCGGACGTAGAGCGTGTGCCCCTGGTCTGCCATCCAGTGGATTAGAGGGTGGCCGAGCGTATCCTTGGAGACGAAAGCGCAGCCGGTGGCGCCGCCCAGAACCGGGATGTCGAGCCAGCTGGTGTGATTGCAGATCAGCAGACTGTGGGAGGCGAGCGGCTTGCCGGTCACCTTGACCCGGGCCCCGCACAGCCACGCCGCGGCCGACAGGAAACGCCTCGGCCAGCCGGAGCGGCCGAAGATCGCTTTCGTCACCAGGTGCGGCGGGACGCACAGGACGAACAGCAGCAAAAGGCTGCCGATCCGCGCCGCGGCAATCACATTCGAAGAAGAGGAGCCGCTATGAGCGGCTGCGGTTGAGGGCGACGCCGTACAGCTCCATCCGGTGATCGACGAGGCGATAGCCGAGCCGCTCGGCGATTTGCTTTTGAAGCGCTTCCAGCTCCTCGTCGACGAATTCGACGACCTTGCCGGTCTCAACGTCGATCAAATGGTCGTGATGCTCATCCGAAACCGCTTCATAGCGCGAGCGGCCGTCGCCGAACTCGTGCCGCTCCAGGATCCCCGCCTCCTCGAACAGGCGGACCGTCCGGTATACGGTGGCGATCGAGATTTTCGGATCGATCGCCGAGGCTCGGCCGTGGAGCGTCTCGACGTCGGGATGATCTTCGGACTCGGACAGAATCCGGGCGATGACCCGCCGCTGCTCGGTAATCCTCAGGCCCTTGTCCGCGCACAGCGCTTCGACGTCGATAACTGCGTGACTCATGGCGCCAAGGTAAGGCTGGCATGGGCGCTGGTAAAGGGAAAGGACGCCCGACGACGCCCTTCCTTCATTACTTCGCCTTGCGGGTCCGGCGTCGCTTGGTGCCGAGGCCGATAGACTTGGCGAGGGTCCGCCGCTGCTCGGCATAATTGGGGGCGACCATCGGATAATCCGACGACAGCGACCACTTCTGGCGATACTCGGCGGGAGTCAGCTCGTGGCTGGTCATCAGGTGGCGCTTGAGCATCTTCTGTTTCTTGCCGCATTCGAGGCAGGCAACGTAGTCCGGCTTGACCGAGGTGCGGATCGAAACCTTCGGTTCCTGCTTCTCCTCGGCCGCGGAACGCCCCGGCGAAATGCCGCTGAGCGCCGAGTGCACGTTCTGGATAAGGTTCGGAAGATCATTCACCGCGACGCTGTTGTTGCTGACGTGTGCGGCGACAATGTCGGCGGTCAGCGTGAGCAGCGTGTCTTCTGCGATCTCATTGTCGGGCATTTGCGTGTATCTCCAGTTGAGCTTCGCCTTCGGAAAGATGCGGCAGCACTAGCCACCGTGCGAACAAGCGGCAATAGGACTCAATCCTCTTATTGCTTGCAATCCAGCAAGAAGGTGAGCGCGTCGAACTTGCTGCCGTCATGGCCCTGATAGTAATTGGGCCTGCGGTTCGACTGGACGAAGCCGGCCGCTTCATAGAAGCGAATTGCCGGATTGCCGTCCCGGACTTCGAGATGAATTCGAGTCGCGCCGTTTTTCTTCGCCTGATCAATGAAATGGCCGAGCAGTGCTCGACCGACACCATGGCCTTGCACCCGCGGATCGACCGCGAGCAGCAGCAGCTCGCAATCGTCGACCACCGTCCGGGACAGGGCAAAGCCGACCACCTTGTCGTGACTGTCGCGGGCCAGGCTGAGCCCGACCCCAGCCATCGGCAGGATGCCGGCGCATTGCGACCGGGTCCACGCTTCCCCGTAACGGTCGGAGAAGGCCGCCTTCATAACCTCCATGACCGAATCGAGATCATCGGCGCCGCCGTCGGCGAGATTGACGGTCATGCCATTGCCTTGGCGTCGGGCGCGCGCGCGTAGAGCGGGCTGGGGGGAAGCTGGCGAAGCGGCTCGGAAAGGCGAAGCACCTGCGAAGCCGATGGCCAGGCGTCGATCACGCGGCCGCTGCCGCGTGCTTCGACGAGGGCGGCTGCACCCGGGCCGGCGACAAGCTCGGCCGAAACTTGCACCGCGGCAAGCGCCGGCGCGAGGTTGAGAAGCTCGCCTGCCGGGTGCAACGCGGAGTCGAATTCCTGGACGAACAGCTCGCCGTGGCCGCCGGTCATCGCCGCCGCCACGGCGCCCTCGGCGCCGGCCGAGGCTGCGAGCAGGGCCAGCGACGACAGTCCGTGGAGCCGCGCGTTCCAGCCGATCGCGAGGCCGTGGGCGGCGGCGATACCGACGCGAAGTCCGGTAAAGCTTCCCGGGCCGACACCGACCAGGATTTCCTCCGCCTCGCGGCCGTCGAGCAGCTCGACGAGCATCGGCGCCAGTCGCTCGGCATGGCCGCGGCCGATCAACTCATCACGCCGGCCAATGCATCGGCCGGCACCGTCGAACAGCGCGGCCGTGCAGGCGGCGGTGGAAGTGTCGATCGCGAGGATCATGGGTCGGAGTGGGCCACAGGCTCAGGGCCGGGGCAAGACCAAACTCAGATCGCCTCGATGGTTTCGACTTCGGGAACGTAGTGCTTGATCAGGCTCTCTATCCCGCGTTTGAGCGTGATCTCGGACGACGGGCAGCCCTGGCAGGCGCCGTGCATCGACAGGAACAGCCGCCCTTCCTTGTAGCCCTTGTAGACGATGTCGCCGCCGTCCTGCGCAACCGCGGGCCGGACTCGTGTTTCGATCAGCTCCTTGATCTGGTCGATGATCTCGGCATCGGCGGGATCTTCGTCGAACGCAGCATCGTCGGCGATGTGGATCGCGGCCGCGCTTCCGGCTTTGAACAAGGGCGCGCCGGTGACAAAATGGTCGAGCAGCGCCTCGACGACGACCGGCTCCAGGTCGGTCCACGAAACGCCCGGCGCCGCGGTCACCGAGATGAAATCGCGGCCGTAGAACACGCCTTCGACCATGCCGGTCGCGAACAGGGCCTGGGCCAGCGGCGACGCTTCGGCGCTTGTTGCTTCGGCGAAGTCGCGGGTGCCGCTGTCCATCACCGGCTGTCCCGGAAGGAACTTGCGGGTGGTGGGGTTTGGCGTGTGCTCGGTGCGGATCAGCATGGCCACGATGTGGCCCCGCGCCTCGTGGCGATCAAGAGCCGAATGGCGGCGCTCCGGCAATGATCCAGCGGGTCACGGCAAGCGCGACAGCCAGGCACAGCAGCGCCGCCCACCATTTGCCCGGCCGCATCGGCTCGGCCTTCGGGTTGAGCGCGGACCGGCCGGTGATCATCGGCCAGGTGAGCTTCTTGCCCAGCGCGACACGATAGAAGACGATCGCCGCGACGTGCAGGCCGATGAGCACCAGCAGCACGTCGAACAGCTCGTCGTGCCATTCATGCGCGAACTCGTTTGTGTCGAAGCCGACCAGATGCGCGAGCGGACCCTCCGCCAGCCCGTCCTCGTCCGAATTGATTAGCCCGAGCCCGACCTGGGCGGCGAGCACCAGCAGCATGGCGATCACACTGGCCGCTCCGATCGGGTTATGGCCGACGGCCGTCCACGCCCTGGAATTGCGGAGATAGCCGAGCATTGCGCGTGGGCCGCGGACGAAATTGGCGAAGCGCGCGGTCGAGCTGCCGAAAACGCCCCACAGCAGCCGGAAGATCAGCAGCGTCAGGACCGCGAGGCCGGACCAGATATGCAGGTCGAGCTCGTCATTTTCCGCCGACCACCAGCTGAAGGCGATCAGCGCGACGAGCATCCAGTGGACCACGCGCGTGGGGAGGTCCCAGACCCGCACCATTATCGCCGCTCAGTCCTCGTGCGGGGTTCGGTAGGGTTCGTGGCAGGATTTGCAGGTCTTGCCGAGGTTGGCGAAGGCGCTGCGGATTCGGGGCAGGTCGCCGCCTTTTGCCGCGACGTTGAAACTCCGCGCGGCGGTGTTGAAGTCGTTCATCTTCCGCCTGAAGTCGGCGGGGTTCTGCCAGATCGCCGGCTTGGCCATGGTCTTGCCGACATCGGGGCCGGTGCCGGCCGGAAACCAGGCGCGAGCCTTGGGTGCGAAGCCGGCGATGGACGCCGCCGAAGAACGGATAGCCTGAAGATCCGGCGAGTCCGATCTGAGCGCCCGATTGGCGATTTTCACCGCTTTGCCGATGGCCTCCATATTCTCGTGGCGCTCGTGCATCAGCTTGAGCGCGGCAGGTTTCGTTGGCGGCTTGGCGGCAACGGCGGCGGCCACAAATACAACGGCCGCGAAGGCAATCAAACGCATGTGAAATCCCCCATTTTTAGGTTCAGGCCTTGCCGCCCCCCTCGGGGGCTTTCCAACTGCCGTCGATCATCTGGATGATGCCGGAGAAATCCTTGTGGCCGCCGCCACGCTCGACGAACTCCTCGTAGACCTCCTCGGCTTCTTCGCCGATCCTGACCGGGACGCCTGCCTGCTCGGCTGCCTCCAGGGCAAGCTTCATATCCTTGAGCATCAGAGCAGCGGCGAATCCGCCTTCATAATCGCGGTCGGCGGGAGTTTCGGGGCCGACGCCGGGGACCGGCGCGTAGCTGGTCATCGACCAGCTCTGGCCCGACGCCTTTGAGGAAATGTCGAAGAAGACCTGCGGGTCGAGCCCGAGTTTCTGCGCCAGCACGAACCCCTCACAAGTGACCGCCATCGTCGCCCCGAGGATCATGTTGTTGCAGATCTTCGCCGCCTGGCCGGCGCCCGGGCCGCCGGCATGGATCACAGCCTTGGCCATCGGCTCGAGGATCGGCTTCGCGCGATCGAACGCCGCGTCGGAGCCGCCGACCATGAACGTCAGGGTCCCGTCCGCGGCGGCGGC
>CAMPJH010000077.1 GCA_946886845.1 uncultured Sphingomonas sp.
CGACGGGCGAAAGGAAATCCACCGCGACTGCGCGGTAGCCGGCCAGCGCGACGCGATCGGCAAGCTCGACCTCGGCAAGAGCGTCAATGACGCCGTGGCGATGCTCGACGAGCTCGCCAAATCGAGCCGCGGCGGCAAGGTCGGGGCGGTCGGCTTTTGCTGGGGCGGCGGGTTCGTCAATCGGCTCGCCGTCGCCGCCGGCGACAAGCTCGATGCGGGCGTCGTCTATTACGGACCCGCCCCCGATCCGTCCGAAGCGGCGAAGGTTCAGGCGCCGCTGGCGATCCATCTCGCCGGGCTCGACGAGCGCGTCAACCGCACCGCCTTCCCTTGGATCACGGCACTCCGACAGGCAGGCAAGACGGTGCGTTTCTACCTTTACGAGGGCGTCAACCACGCCTTCAACAACGACACGTCGGCGGAGCGCTACAACAAGGCCGCCGCCGACCTCGCCTGGAGGCGGACACTCGCCTTCTTCCGGCGCTATCTGCGCTAGGCCGGCACCGCCTCGGGCGTCACCGGCCGGCGGCCGGCGATCCAGCCGGCGTAACCGATCAGCACGCCGGCTGCCCCCGCGGCGAACGCGAACGGCGCGACCGGCAACTCAGCGATGCGGGCGTAGAGCGCCTGCCAGGCGGGCATGGCGCCGACCGTCTGGTAAAGAACGGCCCCGACCAGCGTGAGGATGCCAGCGAGCGCAAACGGGCGCCCATGCTTGCCGCTCCAAACCGCAAGGGCAAAGGCGATCCCGGCAGTCACCGCATTGGCGGCCTGGAATCCGGCGCCGAGCTTGGCGAAATCCTCCGGTCCGGTAACCCCCAGCGGGATTCCCGAAAGACGGCCAAAGATAGGCGGCAGCAGGAAGATCGCCGTCGCCAGCATGTAGCGCGAATGGAGATGCACCTTTCGGCGATTGCGCAGCGCTTCATAATAGAAATAGGCGAAGCCGCCGACGCCGACGAAATCGAGCCATGCGAGCTGCGGTGCGTACATCGCCTGGAACGGCTCGCCGGCGACATAGCGCTCGGCCATGCCGAAGAAGATGCCGGTCCCGCCCATCAGGAACAAGGGGAACAGCCCCAGGCTCGCCATCCCGAGCGACCGGTGCAGCCGCCGCTGATCGCGGTGGATCGTCAGGCTCTGCGCGGCCAGCAGCATCAGCCACAGGGTCGCGGTGACGCCGTGCGCGTGGAACTGCGCCGGCGCAGTCGAAAATTGCGACAAATAGCTGGGCCAGAATGCCAGCGCGATCAACGGAAACAGGACCAGCACATACCAGTGCCCATGACGGTTCGGCATCGCAATTCCCCCTTAGCGACTCCTGTTGGGGAGCTTAGCGGCGCCTCGGCGCAAAAGAAAAGGGCCGGCGTTTCCGCCGGCCCTTCTCGCATGGGCTTGTGCCGAGATTAGCGGCGGTCGCCCATGAACTGGAGCAGGAACATGAACATGTTGATGAAGTCGAGATAGAGGTTCAGCGCCCCCATGATGACCGTCTTGCCCATCATGTCGGTCCCGGCGACGTAAGCGTACATGCTCTTGATCTTCTGCGTGTCGTAGGCCGTCAGGCCGGCGAACAGCAGCACGCCGATGGCGCTGATCGCCAGCTGCATAGCCGGCGACTGCAGGAACAGGTTGATCAGCATCGCCACCAGCAGGCCGACGACGCCCATGATCAGGAACGTGCCCCAGCCGGACAGGTCCTTCTTTGTCGTGTAGCCCCACAGGCTAAGGCCTGCGAAGCCGGCCGAGACCGCGAAGAATGTCTGGGCGATCGAAACCCCGGTGTAGACCAGGAAGATCGACGACATCGACAGGCCCATGGCTGTCGCGAACGCCCAGAACAGGATCTGGAGCGTGCTGGTCTTCATGCGGTTCAGGCCGAAGCTCATCGCCATCACGAAGCCGAGCGGCGCCAGGATGATGAGCCAGCGAAGCGGTGTCGCCAGCACCTGCGCCGCAAGCCCCGAGCTAGCAAACAGCAGCGCGACGATGCCGGTCAGAAGCACGCCCGACGCCATGTAATTGTAGACCGACAGCATGTAGGACCGCAGGCCCGCATCGCGGGCGGCGCGCGGAACGCCTACCGAAACGGCCGGATCGTAGCCGGTCGTCGTCGTACGCGGGTCAAAATCGTTCTGCATTTCCACTCCTCTCGCGCGGGCAAATGGGCCCGTTCGCTCCGTCGGGAAGATATCGGTGATGCAACACTGGCTTTCAAGCGAAACCGGACATGCGCCGTTCGATTTCCCGAAGGCGCTGGCGCCGCCCGCCGGCTATTTTTTCTTCTTCTTGTCGGGCTCTGGCGGCGCCGATTCGTCGGTCCCGTCGTAATCGGCCATGTAGCGCTTCATCCCCTTGCGCTCGCCATATTCGGTGATCCACAGCAGCGCGAAGCAGAAGTTCAGCGCAATGCTGACCACCGCCGCAAGCTCGACCGCGCCGATCCCGGCCGAGAGCCCGATCCCGACTGCCATCAGAATGAACAGCGCGTCGCCGGAGCTCTTGAGCGAGTTCCTGAAGCGAACCGCCCCAGCAATTCCCGCGAGCGAGAACGCCAGCGCCAGCGAGTTCTGGACGATGATGACGATGCCGGTGACGACGATCGGCAGGATGAGGATCGTGTTGACCAGCGACTGGTCATATTCGGCGCCGCTGCGCACCGACATATAGACCCAGGTGACGGGAAGCGCGCAGAGGAAGGCGCCGATGATCGCGACCACCAGCCAGAACAGGCTCTGGCCGAGGCTTCCGACATGTTCGGCGCGGATCGCGTCCATGCCCTCGAGCGGGTTCTGGTTCGGCTGGCTGATTAGCGTTTCGACGCCGCCGACCGGCAAATAGCCGCGGAATTCCGGCCATATCGTCAGCGCCAGGAAGACGATCGCGGCGATGACGAGATAGTAGATCAGCAGCTGTCCGATCAGCTTCTTTGCAGTTTCCGCGCCGGTCGGTCCCGGCAGAGCAGCGGCGCTTTGCTTTATAGCCATCAGGTCAGTTCCCCCTTGGTTCGAGCGGCGACGGTCATTGCGGCAACGCCTTTAGATGAGCCCTTCCCCGGTGTTGTCGCGAGGCGCGGCCTGCAGGTCGTAGAGCGGAATCGGGTCGATGACCCCATAGCGTTCCTTGAGCGGCTCAGCGGCGAGCGGCGGCCAATCGAGCTCCGTTGCTGGAAGCTTGGTGTCCGGGACCCGGTCGAGGAAATCGCGAAGGAGCGTCAGCCGCCCGAGCGCCTGGTCGTTGAACTCGACCAGCGTCCATGGCGCGAATTCGGTGTGCGTGGCTTTGAGCATCCGCTCACGGGCTTCGGTATAGGCCTCGTAGCGCTCACGCGCATGTACATCGATCGGCGACAGCTTCCACCGCTTGAGCGGATTTATCAGCCGGTTCTCGAACCGTTCCTCCTGCCGTTCCTGGTCGCAGCAAAGCCAGTATTTGAACAGGAGTATCCCGTCGTCGACCAGATGCCGCTCAAACTCCGGGACGGCCTTGAGGAACGCTTCGGTTTGCGCCTCCGTGCAGAAGTCCATGACCGGCTCGACCCCGGCGCGGTTGTACCAGCTGCGGTCGAATAACGTCAGCTCGCCCTTGGCCGGCAGGTAGGGAATGTAGCGCTGGAAATACCATTGGCCGCGCTCGCGCTCGGTTGGTGTCGGAAGCGCTGCAACCCGGCACTGACGGGGGTTTAGCACACGCGCGATCATGTCGATCGAGCCGCCCTTGCCGGCGGTGTCGCGGCCTTCGAAGACGATGACGATCCGCTGCCCGGTTTCCGAGACCCAGCGCGACAGCGCCGCAAGCTCCTTGAGCAGCGGCTTCGCCAGTTCTTCATATTCCGGATAGGTGAGCTTCTTGAACTCGCTCATCCAATACCCCCTTGGTCGCGAATGTGACATCTTGCCGTCACATCGGCAATCTCTTGTCGCCATGCACCGCCTGTTCGTCGCCATCCGCCCGCCCGAAACGATCCGCGACCTGCTAATCGACGCGATGGACGAGAGCCCGGTGCTGCGCTGGGTCGGCGACGAACAGCTTCACCTGACCTTGCGTTTCATCGGCGAAGTCGAGCGGCCGGTGGCGAACGATGTCGCAGATGAGCTTGGCACGGTTCGCTTTCCCCGCTTCGACCTGAGGATCAACGGGCTTGGCAGGTTCGAGCGCAAGCAGGGCGGCGCATTGTGGGCCGGGGTCGAGCCGCGCAAGCCCGTCGCCGAGCTCGCCGCCAAGATCGAGCGCGCCTGCGTGGAGGCGGGCTTGCCGCCGGAGCAGCGCGCCTTTCATCCGCACATCACCCTGGCGCGCTGGAACCGCGCGACGGCCGAAGCCGCACGCGAATTCGAGCAGCGCCGGTCCAACCTGGCGTCGGAACCCTTCACGGTCGACCGCTTCATCTTGTTCGAAAGCCGCCTGTCCCGCCACGGCGCGCATTATGAAGAGGTCGGCGTCTACCTGCTCGCCTGATACATTTTCGCGCCGCGAAGCGCGGTATGGGCTTAGGCTTCGGCCAGCCGTTGTCGAGCCACTTCGAGCCTTACGAACAGGCCTTCGCGTCTCCATTCGCGAATAATCTCGCCACCCAGTTGGCCCCGCACAGTCGAGTTGGATAGCCTTGTTCCAAATCCTTCGACGCCAGGTTCGCCTCGAACTTCAGGCCCGCCGCTTTCAGTCCAGGTTAGGACGAGCCTTTCTGCCTCCGCCGCACAGGCGATATCGACGATCCCATCCGGGGCGGACAAGGCGCCATATTTTGCCGCGTTGGTCGCAAGTTCGTGCAGCAGCAGCGAGAGGGTCGTTGCGGCCTTCCTTGAGATCGGAACGTCGACACCCGTAACCCGAGCGCAACTGGTTTTCGGATCGCGATCGAAGGGGGCGGTGATCGCGTGGATCAGCGCATGGAGGGTGGTGGCCTGCTGCGTTACGCCGTCCTCTTCGGACAGCGCTTGAATCGTGAGCGCGTGGGCCCGCGCCAACGCCTCCAGGCGCGAGGTTACGGCGGACGCCAGTTCGGCAGGCGTTGCGGCCGATTTGGCGCTGAGGGCAACGACACCGCTTGCGAGCGTGAACAGGTTCTTCACCCGGTGGTCCATCTCGCGCAAAAGCAGGTGCTGCTGCTGCTCGCTGAGACGGCGTTCAGTTATATCACGAGCGATCTTCGACGCACCGACGATTCGACCGTCTCGGCCCCTGATCGGAGAAACAGAGAGAGAGATATCGACGAGACTGCCGTCCTTGCGACGCCGGACGGTTTCATAATGGTCGACCCGATCGCCCCTCCTGATCTGATCCAGGATCCGGGGCTCTTCATCCTGTCGGTCAGGGGGAATGAGCATTCGGACGGGCTGACCGATCGCCTCTTCTGGCGTGTAGCCGAATAGGCGTTCCGCACCTTTGTTCCAGGTAATGATCGTCCCGTTCAGGTCCTTGGCAAGGATCGCGTCGTCCGAGAACTCGATGATAGCGGCGAGGCGTTCCGCCGCCTGGTCGGCGATATTAGCGTCCGTCACGCTCGCCACCATGGTGCTTGGTGATCGCTGAGTCGCGCACGCCGTCACCGGCGAGCGAGACGGGCCTTGCAAGATTGTTGGAGATCGGCATTCGACACCCCACCACTACCTTTCCTGCGCGGCGCCTAAACGCCGCCCGCCTCGGATTGATCAACTGATCGCCGGCATAAGAGCAAAAGTCGAGTTTGCACAATAGGTTGATGGACCGCCCGGAGGGCGATTTCCAAAACATTGCAGGTGGGATGCACGGCCGGTAGCCGACTCGTTGATTACCAGATGCGGACGCGCTTCTCCGGGGCGATGTAGAATTTCGAATCCGGCATAACGTTGAATGCCTGGTACCAGGCGTCGAGGTTTCGCACCGGGCCGATGATCCGATAGCGCCGCGGGCTGTGCGGGTCGGTCGCGACCTGGGTCTTGATTGCATCCTCGCGCTGCTCACCGCGCCACGCCTGGGCGAACGCCAGGAAGAAGCGCTGGTCGCCGGTAAGCCCGTCGACCACTGGCGCTTCCTTGCCGCCCAGCGATTTCTTGTAGGCGAGATAGGCGACTTCGAGACCCGACATGTCGCCGATATTCTCACCCATCGTCAGGTCGCCGTTGATGAAGATGCCCGGCGCCGCTTCATAGGACGCATATTGCTTGCCGAGCTCTGTTGTCAGCGCCTTGAACCGCTCGGCGTCACCCTTGGTCCACCAGTCGCGCACAGCGCCATTCTCGTCGATCTTGCGGCCCTGGTCGTCGAAGCCGTGCATGATCTCGTGGCCGATGACCGCGCCGATCGCCCCATAGTTCACCGCGTCGTCGGCCTGAGGGTCGAAGAACGGCGGCTGCAGGATGCCGGCCGGGAAGACGATCTTGTTCTCCAGGCCGCCATTATAGGCGTTCACCGTGGCGGGGCTCATCGCCCACTTCTTGCGGTCGACCGGCTGGCCGAGGTCGGCGAGCTGGTAATCCCATTCGAAGGCGGAGCTGCGCTTGACGTTGCCGTAAAGGTCGTCCGCCTTCATCGACAGCTTCGAATAATCCCGGAACTTCTCGGGATAGCCGACCATCACGTCCATCTTGGCGAGCTTCTTGAGCGCCGCCTGCTTGGTCGCATCCTCCATCCAGCTATTGCCCTGGATGCGCTCGGCCGCAGCCAGCTTCAGGTTGGCGACCAGGGCTTCCATCTTGGCCTTGGAGTCGGCCGGGAAGTAACGCTCGACATAGGTCTGGCCGAGCAATTCGCCGAGGCGGCCATCGACCTGGTCGATCCCGCGACGCCAGCGTGGACGCAACTCCTTCGCCCCCGACAGCGACTTGGTGAATTCGAACCGGCTGTCGACGAATCGCTTGGAAAGATAGTTCGACGCCTGGTCGGCGACCTTGAACCGCTGCCAGGTCTTGAGCGTATCGAGCGAAGTCTTGTCGTAAAGCGCGGCGAGCGCCTTGATCGCCGTATTGTCGGCGACGAGGATCTTCGGCGCGACGGTGTTCGTCTCGGTCAGATAGCTGTTCCAGTCGAAGCCGGGAGCGTAGGCGACGAGCTCGGCCGGGGTCATCGGATTGTTCAGCTTGTCGATGTCGCGAAGGTCGGCCTGCGGCCACGACAGCTTGGCGATTTCCGTCTCGAACGCGAGGATTTGGTCGGCCGCAGCGGTGGCGTT
>CAMPJH010000078.1 GCA_946886845.1 uncultured Sphingomonas sp.
TCGTGTTCGACGTCGCCGGAGTCGAAGATTTCGGCGACCTGACGCTGACGGCTTCGGGATCGCACGACACGCTGATCACCTGGGGAACCGGCGACTCGCTGCTGCTCGAAGGGGTCAAGCCGAACCAGCTCGACGCCTCGGCATTCGATTTCGGCGCGTTGGCGGCGACCGCTGCGGCGGACCCCGGCCTGTTCGGCTGAGCCAATATATCTGAACGGTGGCAGACGACCGCATTCAGCGGCGATGCACCGACTCGGGCGTAATTCTTCGGCACCCTCGGCTCGTTTTTCCTAACGAATCGAGCAGTTTCGAAGGAGAGTGGCCATGAAGGCTGTGAGTAAGATTGCCATTGGCGCGGTCGGTGTTGCCGCGCTCGTCGGCGCCGCGGCCCCGGCCGCTGCGCAATATTATCCGGGCAACCCCTATGGGTATAACCAGCCCGGCAACGTGATCGGCCAGGTCCTCGGCCAGGTGCTTAATCCCTACGGCGGCCAGCAATATGGCGGCCAGTACGGTTACCAGCAGAACGCGGTCCAGCAGTGCACCGCCGCGGTCCAGCACCGGCTGTCGCGGCAGTATAGCGCCGGCTACGGCGGCTATGGCCAATATGGCGGCGGCCAGTACGGCAGCCCCTATGGCTACAACAATGCCCCCAACAGCGCGCGAGTCCTCGCAGTCACCCGGGTCGAACAGCGGTCGCGCTCGACCCTGCGGGTCCGCGGAGTCGCCACCAGCGGCATGGGCTACGGCTATGGCGGTTATCCGTACGGCGGCCACAGCGGCGGGCCTGGCGGATACGGCAATCCCTATGGCGGCTACGGCAGCTATGGCGGCGCCCAGGGCGACCTGACCTTCCGCTGCGACGTCGACTATCGCGGCCAGGTCCGCGACGTGGACATCGACCGCCGCCGCTAGGCGACGAATCGACTGAACAAGGAGGCGCCGGGGCTCGAGCGAGCTCCGGCGCCTTTCATTTGCTAGGCGCCGACCGTCAGAGCTTTGGCAAAATCCTCGAGCTGGCCGGCGACCGTGCCCCAGCCCTCGTTGAAGCCCATCTGCGCATGGGTATCGCGGTCCTTGGCGTCCTTGTGCAGCGCCACCGCTTTGTACGCCGTCTTTCCCTCGCCGGCGTCGGCAAAGGTGACGATCGCGGTCATCGGGAAGCTCTCGCAGCCCTCGCCCATCTCGGCCGGCCGGAAGCCGGGGCCGAGCGCGCTGGTCCAAGCCAGCTTCTCGCCCTCGACCACCTCGAGCACGCAGCCGGCATTGCCATGGCCGGTGTCGAAGCCGTCCGGACCGACCATGCGGATCCGGAAGATTCCGCCGGGCTTGAGATCGAGCTCGCACTCGGTGATCTCATAAGGCCTGGGCGCGAACCACTTCTTCAAATGCTCGGGGTCGGTGTAGGCCTTCCACACCAGGTCGCGCGGCGCGTCGAGGGTGCGTTCCAGCACCAGGTCGAAATCTTCAGCCATCAGTCTTCCTCTTGTTGAAGCGTGAGAAGATAGTCTTCGAAGCGGTCCAGATGCGCTTCCCATTCCCTGCGCCGGCGAGTGAGCCATGTTTCGACGGCGCCGAGCGTTTCGGGGCGCACCCGGACGGTTCGGATCCGGCCCCGCTTTTCGGACGCCACCAGGCCGCTCGCCTCGAGCGCCTTGAGGTGCTGGAGCACAGCGGGAAGGCTGATCGGAAGCGGCGCGGCCAGCTCACTGACCGACGCCGGGCCCTCGGACAGGCGCACCAGCATCCCGCGGCGAATCGGATCGGCAAGCGCGGCGAAGGCGCGGTCCAGCTCGAGCGTATCGTTAAGCATGTGCTTAAGTATCTATTAGAGCTCATCGAGTCAAGACAGTTAAGTCAGCGCCTAACTATCTGGCACTTGCGCATCGCTGCCGAAGCTTGTCGAGCTTCGCCCTGGATTCGCCGATGAAGTTGCGGGTGTGGTCGACCGACTTGTCGAGATGGTCGGCATCGACCGTGCTGAACTCCCCAGCGGCTCGGGCGGGAGTGATCAGCTTGGCGGAGCGCTCGGTCTGTTCCTCGAGCTCGTCGACTTTGGCAGCGAGGGCGTCGATGGCTGCGGGTTCGCACTTCTTCTCGGCGGCTTTGAAACCGGCGTCGACCTGGAACACCCACTCATCGAGGCGGTCGGGCACGGCTAGCCAAGACAAATCCTGTAGCTTTGGCTGGTTGGCAACCCCGGTCGGTTTGGCTGGCGGCGGCTTGCACGTGCTGTCCTGGCCGACGTCATCGAGGACGCTCTCGGGCGGCGGGGCGCCGCGCGGTTGCGCCATTGGCTTGTCGTGGAGCGCCTTCTCCTTGCCACTCGGCGGCAGCGGAGCTTCGCGCGCCCGCGAGTCGCCGACATCGTCGAGGATGCTCTCGGGCGGCGGCGAATTCTCGCCGACATCGTCGAGGATGCTTTCGGGCGGCGGCTTGGGGGTGCTGCCGGGCTGCGCCGGCGGCGTGTCGCCCCAGCGAATCCTGACATCATAGGCCGCCATGCGCGCGGGGGAGCAGGGGCCAGGAGCGGCTTTTTGCGGCTGTGGAACGCCCGAGGGATGCAGGATCCCGCCGCCAGTGGTCGGCGGCAGCGGCGCCTCCTTCTCGCGTTCGGCCAGGACCATCTTGCCGTCCTTGTTGCCGGGCGGCGAGTAGCGGCAGATCAGCCAATCGAACTGGCCGCCACGATGGATCGCGCAGCCGAGGTTGGTCGTGGTCGGCCAGACCATCTGGGTCCAATGGCCGACGTCCGCCCAGTTGCCCGTCTTGCTGACGTTGGGGAAAGCGCCGTTTAGGAAGTACCGCTGCTCCGCAACCCAAACGCCGACCATCGCGTCGGCCGACGTGCCCGGGAGCGCCTGCAGCAGATTCTCGCGCGAGGTTTCGCGCCCGACCCGCGACGAGTGGACCGGCCGCCCATATTGCGCCAGCTCCGGCCCGTAGGACGCCGCCTGGTCGGCGAGATGCTGATCCCATACCAGCGGCCTTGAACCGACCTGTCCCCGAGCCTTGTTATGCGCCTTGTAGATCCGGATCATGTTGAGATCGCTGGGCTGAACGCAGTTCGGCCCGCTTGCTGGCGCGCGGCCCTGGCTGCCTTGCGCCGGCCTGGTCACGGTCGGAATGGTGCGTGCCGGGCAGGTGCGAATAAGGTCCTCGACGCTGCGGCTGGTCGGCAGATTCTCCAGCTGCTCCCGGGAAACGTTGGTGACCGGAGTCGGCGACGTTCGGTCAACGACCGGTGCGGCGAGCGACCCCGCCGACACGCCAGCGAGCAGTGCGATCGCCCCTCGATTCAGCATCATAGCACGTCCCTCGACCCGCCGGATCGGCGCCATCAATACCAGAAGCGAAGCGACAATGCCGCCTGAATCTGGCCAGGCGCGCCCGCCGCCGCCCCGCAATTACCGAAGGAACTGGCCCGGCGATGGTGCATTTCAGGCAGGCAAGCGCTAGGGCAGCTGCCGGGCCAATAACGATCACCACACGGAAGGAAATGCTCATGCCAGTTGGCACTGTTAAATTCTTCAATAAAGACAAGGGCTACGGCTTCATTCAGCCGGAAGGCGGAGGCAATGACGCATTCGTCCACATCAGCGCCGTCGAACGCGCCGGAATGGACACGCTGAGCGAAGGCCAGCGCGTCAATTACGAAATCGAGCAGGACCAGCGGGGCCGCTCGAGCGCGGTCAACTTGCAGTCCGCCTGAGGCGCCAACCGCCTGATCCGGGCGGCGAGCTACTGATCATCGCCCGCGCCTGTTAGGATCCGCCGAACTTCCGTTTGGGGCGAAGGCGTGGGCGCGAGTCGAAGACAGGTGTTGCGAGGGCTCGCGGCGACGGTGGCGGGTGCGTCTTCGCCGCTGTTTGGGGCCGCAGTCCTAAGCCCATCGGCGGTCCGAGCGCCGGGCGAGTTCGAGCCGCAGGACTATATATGGCTGGCGTGGGTCGAGCGCGGCTTCTTCGGGTCCGCTCCGTTCAGCTCGGTCGCGCTCGATGTAATGAAGACGATCACGCCGCATGTGCGGGTGCGGCTGCTCCATTCGGGGCAATTGCCGCGGCCGACCGGGCGCTGGGAGCCGCCGCTGCTCAGCCGGCAAGAGTCGGAAGCCCGCCTTCGTCCCATGCTGGCGTCGGCCGGCGTCGATCTCGACCGGGTCGAGCTCGTCTATAATCAGCGGGTCTACGCCTCGATCCAGGATCCTGGCCCGTTTTTCCTTAGGACTTCAAGCGGCGGACTGGCCCTCGCCGACTATCACTTCAAGCATCCCGATCCGCGGGCCGAGGCGATCGATCGCACCATCGCCGCGGAGCTTGGGCTGCCGACCATTCGCTCCGAGCTGGTCAGCGAAGGCGGCGGCCGCCAGTCGAACGGCCGCGGCACCTTGCTGCTGGTGCGAGCGGTCGAGCAGGCGCGCAATCCCGGCTGGTCGATCGGCGACATCGAGCGCGAGCATCTTCGAATGCACGGCGCCAGCAAGGTCGTGTGGCTGGAGCAGGGGCCTGCCGAAGAGGAGTGGGGAAAGCTTGCCGACGGCCGCTGGGGAATCGGCACCGGCGGCCACGTCGACGTCTTCGCCCGCTTTGCCGATGCGTCGACCGTGCTGCTGGCCGAGGTCAGCCCGGCGCAACGCCGGCAATATCCGATCCTGGCGCAGACCCACGCGCGGATGGAACGCAATCATGCGCTGCTGCGCGCCGCGACGGACCAGGACGGCAAGCCGTTCCGGATTCTGCGCGTGCCGGTCCCCGACCCGCTAACCGCGAGCGTGCAATATGACGATCTGTCGCCCGAGGAGCGATCGTGGTTCGAAGGGTCGCGGCCTGGCGAGCGGATCGAATATTACCTCCCCGCCGGATACCTCAACTTCATCATCGCCAATGGCGTGGTGGTGACCGCCAGGCTCCACGAGCCTGGGCGGCCGGAACGTTTCCGCCATAGCGATCGCGACGCCAGGCGGGCGCTTCAGCGCGCCTTTCCCGGAAGGGAAATCGCGCAGGTCGGAGTGACTCCGCTGCTCCACGACGGCGCCGGCTTGCACTGCCATTCGCGCAACCAGCCCGCCGCCTGAACCGCGATCTACTGAGCGACGACTCCGCGCGGTTGCGGCGCCGGCGGACAGGCGCCGGGGCCCGGACGAAGCTCGGCCGACCGCAACTTCGCTTCGAGGTCGTCGATTTGTTTCTGGACGTCGTCCGGCTTGACCGCCGAATAGGGACCCGCCTTTTTGGCCGCCTTGAGCCGCTTCTTTAGCTCATCGAGCGCGTAGCGCATCTTGACCAGCTCGGCCGCGGCCGCCGCCCGGTCGCCGCAATCGACGGCCGCAGCGTGGCGCGCCATGGCCTCGGCGAAATAGCCTTTGAGGGGATGTCTGGCCTCGTCTCCATCGGGCGCGTCGTCGCGCGCTGTCGGGGGCGGCGGCGGCGGCGGCGGGCCGGTCGTCGTCGTCGAAGTTTCCGGCGCTATTCCATCCTGGCCCGCGACTCCGCGCGGTTGCGGCCTTGTGCTGGTGGGCCCAACCCATTCCCCACCGATGACTTTCCCGCCCGTGTCGGCCTCGAGGATCATTGGCAGATCCTGGCCGGCGACGTGGCGCGGCTGCGGCGCTGACGGCAGGCCGATGGCGGTGCCGTCGCGATTGCCCGGCGGCGAATAATGGCAGACCAGCCATTCGAAGCGCGCGTCGCCGTTTACCGCGCAACCGACATGGGTCGTCGATTCCCAGACCATCTGGGTCCAATGGCCGATGTCGCTCCAATCGCCGGTCGTGCTGACGTCCGGGAATATCCCCGGCTTGAAGTAGCGCTTTTCGTCGGTCCAGACGCCGATCATCTGAGTGGGCGTCCGGCCGCCCGGCAGGTTCTGGAGCAGGTTCTCGCGAACGGTCTTGCGGCCTTCGCGCGACGAATGGACCAGCTGGCCGGCGCTGGTCAGCTTGATGGCATAGGCCTTGGCGCTGGCGGCCAACCCAAAGTCCCATTCCAGCGGCTTCACGCCGACCGCTGCGCGTTCCTTGTTGTGAAGCGCGAGGAAGGTACCCGACGCGGCGTCGAGCGCGGGTAGGGCGAGCGATGTCCGTGACTCCGGTGGGCAGGGCTTAGGGAGCTGGGTTTCCTCAATTCGCCGCCGCTCGGCGAGCAGCGCGGGATCGTTGGGCGAACGACTGATCAGCTGGCCGATCGCCTCGAGCAGCCGGTTCTTCGCCGCCTTGAAAGCGACAGGATCGCAGGCAGTGATCGCGGCAGCGAGCCCAGTGTTCAATGGAGCAAGGGCCTGCGTGAACGAAGGTGTCGAAGCCGGAGTTGTGGCCGGAGCCTGTGCGGTTGGCGGGCAGGGCCGATCGGCGATCTGGCCAAGTTCGTATCTCTCGTCGAACGGAAGCGAGATTCCCTGCAGTCGGGCGAGCTCGGCGCGGAAGGCCTCGCAATCTCCGGACAAACGCAGCTGCTCGAGATTATCGATGTCGTCGCGTATTGCCTCGAAATCTTCCTCCGAGAGCGCCTCCGCGACATTCATGAGGTCGAGCCAGCTCAGTCCCCAATACGGACCCCAGTCGGCAAACTCGCCATCCTCCAGCTCTTGTTCGAAGGGAGAGACGTAATTCCCGGAGCCAAAGGGCGACGGCGCGTCCGGCTCCGCGGCGGGGGCAGGTTCCTTCGCCGCAGCGGCAGCGGCAGCGGCCGCTTTGCGATCGGCCGCGGCAGAATCGATCCAGAATTGCAAACGCTCGACGCAAGCTTCCAACCGTGCGCGCATAATGCCGAGCCGCTTTTGAATCCTTCCGTACGCCGCGCGAGTGCCCACGGATGAGGTGCCCTCCGCATAGGCATCCTTGCGGATTTGCTCGGCACGCTTTTCAAGCTTGCTGAATTGCTCGCGCAGCCCGGGCAAGTCGATGTCTTCGCCCGTTAGATCGCAAAGGCGCCAAAACTCAGCTTCGGCGGACGCCCAGCGGAACTCCACCTCGGTTGGGGCACTGTAATCGCCCGTCGGCGAGAAGTCGGTGCTCTGCGCTACGGCGGAGGTTCCGACGAAAGCTGCCGCTCCAGCAAGGAGCGCGGCGCGACCGGCACGGCGCGAAAGGAGATCGATCAGTCCCATGCCAGCGCCCCCCGGCTGCATGCAGGCT
>CAMPJH010000079.1 GCA_946886845.1 uncultured Sphingomonas sp.
CGTCAGCACCGTGAAGATCGACGGGTCGGGATGGTCGAAGCTGATGCTGCCGATGGCGTTGAAATTGGCCAGGTCGTAGCGCCAGGGCGCGTAATTGCCGTGCCAGGCGACGACGTCGAGCGGCGAATGATCGAGCGTCGTCGTCCACAAATGGCCGAGCGACTTTTGTACCAGCTCGGTCGCTTCGTCGCGATCTTCGTGCCAGGCGACGGGCGTTTCAAAATCGCGCGGGCTGGCGAGGCCGTTCGATCCGATCGGGCCGAGATCGGGAAGGCGGAACGGCTGCCCGTAATTCTCGGCGACATAGCCGCGCGCGGGACCGTCGAGCAGCCCGACCCGGAACTTCATTCCGCGCGGGATCAGCGCCACCGACCCCGGAGCGACCTCGATCCGCCCAAGTTCGGTATCGATCCGAAGGCCGCCCTGCTGGGGCAGGATCAAGAGCTCGCCGTCGGCATTGACGAACACCCGCTCCATCGACCGGTCGGCGGAATAGAGATGCACGGCGCAGCCCTCGAGTTCCTCGGGCCGCCGGGCGTGAAGCATCGTCGCCAGCCCATCGACGAAATCCTTGCCGGCCGGCAGGTCTTTCGGCGGATCCCAGCGCAGGCGGTTCGGCGCCAGCGGTTCGCCGTCGGCCGGGGCGCCAAAGAGGGGCGCTGCGTCGTAGAGAGTGAAGGGGCGGTGGTCGGCGGTCGGACGCATCCGGTACAGCCAGCTGCGCCGATTCTCGTGGCGGGCCATGGTAAAGGCGCTGCCCGACAGCTGCTCGGCATAAAGGCCGAACGCGGGGCGCTGCGGGCTGTTGCGGCCCTTGGGAAGCGCGCCGTCGACGGCTTCGCTTTCGAAATGGCCGCCGAACCCGCTCATGTAGCGAAGCATCATGGCCAACCGGTTAGTGCGTCGCTCGCGCAAACTCAAACGGGCGCAGCTCCCGGGAAGGAGCTGCGCCCGTCACGCGCGGGACTCGCCTACCGCGCGTCTGCCGGGCGCGGTGGTCGATGACCGACCGCACCCCCGCTGATCTCACTGGACGTTGACGTTGATCTCTTCTGGAACCGTAATGTCGGTATCGTCGCCACCGAAGCCGAGCTGTTCGCGGTAGACGAACAGAAGCACGAGCACGACGATGACCAGGACGACGACCGCGACTACTCCGCCGCCGCCTCCGCCGCCATCGCGCTCGATGATCGTCGTATGCTCCGTATCGCGGTCTTCATCCGCCATTGGACGAACCTCCCTGTTGACCTGTTTGAGTTGCGAAACGAACGAACGCGTTGCGGCCCGGTTCCGAGTCGGGTCGGAACATTCCCTCGCTGTCGCGTTGTCCCTCTCGGATTGCACGTCTACCGGAGGGTATGTTGCGGACATCGATTGCATTGACTGCGCTGATATTCGCACTGGCCGCGTGCAGCGTCGAATCTCCGCCGGCGGAGAACGTGGCCGCGCCGGCCAATGAGGCGGAGCCCTTGTCTCCGCCTGAGCCGGGAGCGCCGGGCGGGCTTCCGATCCAGGCGGGAACGCCCGAGTCCGAGCCCGACGGGCCGATCGATCCGAAGAGCGCCGAAGGGGCCGGCCAGGTGCTTCAAAGCTTCGGCGCGCTGATCGAGCAGAAGCGCTTCGGCGAAGCGCGCCAACTGTGGGCCGGGGGCACGCCGCAGGCCCAAATGTCGGACGCCGAGTTCGCCGCCCAGTACGGCGGCTATTCGGAGATCCACCTGCAGGTCGGCGCGCCGGGCGACATGGAAGGCGCGGCCGGGTCGCTCTATATCGATATTCCAATCGTCCTCTACGGCCGGCTGGCCGACGGCCGCCAGTTCAGCCGCTCCGGGACCGCGACCCTGCGCCGGGTCAACGACGTACCCGGCTCGACCGAAGCGCAGCGCCGCTGGCACATCGCCGGCATCGATTTCGCCAACTGACCTGAAACCGCAAGAAAGGACAGGAACATGAGCAACATCGACGAAATCCGCGAGCATATGCAGGTGATCGACGCCGAAGGAACGCCGGTCGGCAAGGTCGACCGTATCGAGGGCGACCGGATCAAGCTGACCCGCGACAGCTCGAGCGCCGGCATCGGCAGCCACGCAGGCCACCATCATTTCATCCCGAAGGGCCTTGTCGCCGACGTCGAGGGGGACACCGTTCGGCTTTCGGCGCGAATCGATGCGCTCGAGGCGATCTTCGAAACCGAAGAGGGCGGCGAGTCGGCCTAAGCGGCCTCAGGCATGAGCAGCGTGCTTGCTGATGCCCCGCATCAGCTGTGCCGCTGCTTCTCCGCCGCGATCCAGGCGTTGATCTGCGCCTCGAGTGCGTCGAGCGGCACCGCGCCCTGGCCGAGCACCGCGTCGTGGAACCGGCGCAGGTCGAACTTGTCGCCCAGCTCGCGCTCGGCCTTGCTGCGAAGCTCGCGGATCCTGAGCTCGCCCAGCTTGTAGGCGAGCGCCTGGCCGGGGTTCGAGATGTAGCGATTGACCTCGGCGTCGATATTGGCGTCGGTCAGCGTGGTATTGTCCTTCATGAAGGCGACCGCCTGGTCCTTGGTCCAGCCCTTCGAGTGAATGCCGGTGTCGACCACCAGCCGCGACGCCCGCCACATCTCATAGCCGAGCCGCCCCATGTCCTTTTGCGGCGTGTCGTACAGCCCCATCTCGATCCCGAGCCGCTCGGAATAGAGGCCCCAGCCTTCGACGAATGCGGTGAAGTAGCTGCCATATTTGCGCCACGCCGGCATCTCCAGCTCCTGCTGTGTGGCGAACTGCATGTGATGGCCGGGCACCGCCTCGTGCACGGTCAGCGCCGGGATTTCCCACAGTGGCCGTTGGTCGAGCTTGGTGGTGTTGACGAGGTAGAAGCCGGCAACCCCGGCATCGGGGCTGCCGGGCTGGTAGCGGGCGGTGGTATCGCCCGGCGCGGTCGCCGCCGCCATCGGCCGGATCCCGTAGGGCAGGCGCGGCAGCCGGGTGAACAGGCTCGGCATCTTACCGTCGATGGTCTTGGCCATCGCCGCCGACGCTGCGAGCAGCGCCTCGGGGCTCGTCACATACCATTTGGGGTTGGTCCGCATGTCGGCGATCATCGCCTCGCGGCTGGCGAAACCGGCCTTGCTCGCGACCTGCTCCATCTCGGCCCGGATGCGCGCGACCTCGCTTAGCCCAAGCGCATGGATTTGCTCGGGCGTCATCTCGGTCGTCGTGTAGTTGCGGACGAGATAGGCGTAGTATTCGTCGCCCTGCGGAAGAGCCGTCGCGGCGACGCCCTCCCGGCACTTCGAAGCGAGCTGGGTCGCGTAGAGCTGCGCGAACGCCTCGTACGACGGGTTGATCCGGTCGCGGATCAGCGCCGCCGCGCGCGCCTTGAGCGAATCCCAATCGGCCTGGCTGACAGTGGCAGGTTTCGACCCGGCGAACGGCGCGTAGAAGCGCGATTTAGCCGGGTCGGCGGAGATATTGCCGCTAATCGTTGCTGGAAAGCCGGTCAGCGTGACGCACGGCTGGACAAAGCCCTCGCGCGCCGCCTTGACGCTGATCTCGCCGTACGAGCGCATCCGGTCGGGCACCTGGCCGATCCGCGCCAGGTAATTCTCGTAATCCGCCTTGTCGTGGAACGGCTGGCTCTCGCCGATGCTGGCGTAATAATCGTGATAGCTGCCGAGCGTCGAATAAAGCATTTGCCGGGCGCCGAAGCGATTGCCCTCGACCGCGTTCTGGAGCGAGCGCCTGAGGATCGCATAATTGGTCTGGTCGGCCGCCGGCAGGGCACTCGCGGGAATCGCGTTCAATCGATCGAGAAAGCCCTGGGCCAGCGCCGCCTGCCGGTCCATCGCCGCCAGGCTGAGCTCGTCGAGCTGGGCGTCGTAGGTCTTCACCCCCGCCGACGTCGCCAGCAGCGGCGACTCCTTGAGCTGCGTCGCCCAATAGTCGTCCATCAGCGCATGGAAGTCCTCGACCGGCCCGGCGAGCGCCGGCGAAGCGAGTGCGATCGAAGCGGCGCCGATCAGCGCGAGCGACAGTTTACGCATGCGAATCCCTCCCCTGGAACAGGGGCGAGAGCCTAATCGGCGCGAATGGCGGTGACCAGATAGTTGAGGCGGATGTCGTCGCTGAGATGAAGCCCGCGGGTCGGCGACCAGGCGATGCCTTCGACGTCCATGCACCGCAGTCCCGCCTCCGCGAGCAATGCCTTCATCCCGTCGGGCGCGATGAACGCGTCAAAATCATGCGTTCCCCTTGGGATTTCGCCCAGGCCCTCGCCGATGGTGATCATCATCAGCCGCGACCAGGCGGTCCGGTTGGGGGTCGACAGGATCAGGAGGCCGCCGGGCGCCAGGCGCGCCGCGATCGCCTTCAGGAAGGCGGCCGGGTCGGCGACATGCTCGATCACCTCGAGCGCGGTGACGAGATCGAATTTCCCTTCAATCTCTTCGACCGCGGCGGCGCGATAATCGATCTCCAGCTGCTGGCCCCTGGCGTGATCCTGCGCGGCGGCGATCAATTCCGGCGCGGCGTCGATCGCAGTCACTTTTGCGCCCAACCTTGCCAGCGGCTCGGCGAGAAGACCGGCGCCGCAGCCGACGTCGAGCGCCTGCTTGCCCTCGAGCGGCTTGAACCCGGTTTCATCGAGCGACCAATGCTGGTCGATCCGGTCGCGGATGTAAGCGAGCCGTACCGGATTCAGCCGGTGCAACATCTTCTCTGAGCCATCCGGGTCCCACCAGTCGCCGGCGTGCGACGCGAACTGGGCGATCTCCTCGGGCACGATCGATGAACTTGTTTCGGCCATGACGGCCTCCTAACAGGACGCGCCGGTCAGCCCAAGGAGCGCAATGCCCCGTATCGTCATGAAGTTCGGCGGCACGTCGATGGCCGGGATCGAGCGCATTCGCAGCGTCGCGGCTCGAGTCCGCCGCGAAGCCGAGGACGGCAACCAGGTGCTGGTAGTGGTCTCGGCAATGGCTGGGGAAACCGACCGGCTGGTGCAATTGTGCCGCGAGGCGGCCGCGCTCCACGACGCGCGCGAATATGACGTGGTGGTCGCTTCGGGAGAGCAGGTCACCGCCGGCTTGCTGGCGATGACCCTCCAGAACATGGGCCTCAACGCGCGCAGTTTCATGGGCTGGCAGCTGGTCAAGGCGTCGGGAGTCCATGGCAACGCCCGGGTCGACAAGGTCGAAGGCGCGCTGCTCGACGAAGCGCTGTCGGGCGGGACGGTCGCGGTGATCCCGGGCTTCCAGGGAGTATCGGAGGATGGCCGGCTGGCGACGCTCGGCCGCGGCGGCTCCGACACCAGCGCGGTCGCCATCGCCGCCGGCCTCAAGGCCGACCGCTGCGACATCTACACCGACGTCGACGGCGTCTACACCACCGATCCGCGGATCGTTCCCAAGGCGCGCAAGCTCGATGCGATCACCTTCGAGGAGATGCTCGAGCTTGCCGGAGTCGGCGCGAAAGTGCTTCAGCCGCGCTCGGTCGGCCTCGCAATGCGCGAGAAGCTGCCGCTGCGCGTGCTTTCCGCGTTCGAGGACTTGCCCGGAACGCGGGTCGTTGCGGAGCTTTCAGGAGCGGACATGGAGAGGAATGAAATCGCTGGCATCGCCGCGGACCGCAACGAGGCGCGAATCACCCTGACGAACATCGCCGACAAGCCGGGGACGGTCTCCGCGGTGATGACCCCGCTCGCGGAGTCCGGAATCCCGGTCGATATGATCGTCCACGCCGCAACCCGTTTGGGCCAATCCAGCGACCTGACCTTCACCGTCCCGCGCGCCAGCCTGGCGCAGGCGCAGTCGGTCATTGAAAAGCTCAAGGACGGGATCGGCTATGGCGAGCTGCTGGCGGACGACTCCGTCGCCAAGGTCAGCATCGTCGGGGTCGGGATTCGCTCGAACCCCGGCCTCGCCGCGAAGATGTTCGAAACCCTCGCCGAGCGCGGCATCAACCTGCTCGCCGTCACAGCTTCGGAGATCAAGGTCAGCGCGCTGGTCGCCGAGAGCGAGCTCGAGCTGGCGGTTCGGGTGCTGCACACCGCCTTCGGCCTCGATGAGGACAAGGCGGCATGAGCGGCGAGGGGCTGATCCCCGAACCGCGCGCGGTTCATCCCGGCGCCGGCCAGTCGCGGCTCAAGGAGCTGATGCACCGCGGCACCGAATTCCTCGGCTGCGAGGTAGCGATCATGGGCGGCGCGATGAGCTGGATCTCGGAGCGTAACCTGGTGTCGGCAATCTCCAACGCCGGCGGCTTCGGAGTCATCGCTTGCGGGGCGATGGGTCCCGAGCTGCTCGACGCCGAGATCGCCGAAACCAAGACTCGGACGACCCGGCCGTTCGGAGTCAACCTCATCACCATGCATCCGCAGCTCTCCGAGCTGATCGACACCTGCGTGAAGCACGATGTCGGCCATGTCGTTCTGGCTGGGGGGCTCCCGCCGGGCTGGGCGATCGACAAGGTCAAGGCGAGCGGCGCCAAGCTGATGGCTTTCTCGCCAGCACTCAGCCTGGCCAAGAAGCTGATGCGGTCAAAGGTCGATGCGCTGGTGATCGAGGGGATGGAGGCGGGCGGCCATATCGGTCCCGTGTCGACCTCGGTGCTGGCGCAGGAGATCCTGCCGCACGTCTGCCACGACATCCCGGTATTCGTCGCCGGCGGCATTGGCCGCGGCGAAGCGATCGCCGCCTACCTCGAGATGGGCGCGGTCGGGGTGCAGCTCGGCACTCGCTTCGTCTGCGCCAACGAATGCATCGCCCATCCCAACTTCAAGCAAGCGTTTATCCGCGCTTCGGCCCGCGACGCGGTGCTTTCGGTGCAGATTGACCCACGGCTACCGGTCATCCCGGTGCGTGCCTTGAAGAACCGCGAGATGGAGAAGTTCGCCGCCAAGCAGCGCGAGGTCGCCGACCGGCTCGACAAGGAAGCGATCGAGATGGCCGAGGCCCAGCTGCAGATCGAGCATTATTGGGCGGGCGCGCTGCGCCGGGCGGTGATCGACGGCGATGTCGAGACCGGCAGCGTCATGGCCGGCCAGTCGGTCGGAATGGTCAAGCGCGAGGAGCCGGTGGCCGAGATCATACAGGAGCTGGTCGACGAAGCCGCCGCCGCCCTGGAAAGCCG
>CAMPJH010000080.1 GCA_946886845.1 uncultured Sphingomonas sp.
AGGCGCGGTCGTAGGGGTCGTGGGGGCCGTGGCGGATCCAGCGCGTCGCGATCCATTTCTCGCCGGCGGTCACCGGCTCGCCGGCGTGGCGCATCCGAAGGTCGGGCGTGCCGTCGGCGAGCGAATCTCGGAAGACCAGCAAGTCGCCGACTCCGGGGCGGATCGACAGGCCGAGCTCCGGAAAGACGGTGGCGCCGCCCTCGAAGCCATCGTTCAAATAAGCGATCGCGGTCCATTCGCGCTGGTTCTTCAGGCCGGCGAGCGCGTCGAGGTGCGGCCTATATTCCTGCCCCGGCGTGTAGCGCATCACATAGAGCGCCTCGGCGTGGTGAACGTCGGTGTGAGTCGCGGCGGCGATGCGCCAGTTGATCGCCTGGAAGACCAGGTCCTCCTCATGGGGGACGAATGCGGCACCATGCGATGTTCGGATCGGGTCGGGCTTGCCGCGGCCGGTCGCCGGATCGTCGACCAGCGAGGGCTTGAGCAGCGGCTCGCCGCGCCCGATCAGATAGGCGCATTCTTCGGGCGACAGCAGCTTGCGGACGATCTCGACATGGGGGTCGGCCGAGACCAGCTCGCGCTCGGCTTTGGCAGAAACGGCCTCGCTCACAAGGCGCGGCAGCATCGCCAGCTCGCCGGCGGCAATCGGATCGGTTTCGGCAGCCCGGCGAAGCATCGCCAGCGCCTCTTCGCGCTGGGCCGGGCAGCCGGTACCGCTGGCGGTCAGATGAGCGAGCACGCGCACCGCTGCGCCGTTGCCCTTTGCCGCGGCCAGTTCGAGGTGGCGGAGGGCGGCGACGAGATCGCGCGGCCGGTCGCTGCCGTAGAGCAGCCAGTGGGCGAGGATGAAATTGCCGTCCGGATCGCCGGCGGCGGCGGCATTTTCGATCAGCGCCACCGCGTCTTTCGGGCGGCCGGCTCGGGCGAGCGCACTTGCCTGGTCGAACAGCTTCACCGGCATTGGATAGACGCTCCGCAGCCGCTGCAAAAGCGGCGAGTAGATTCCCGGATGAAGGCTGCTAAACCCGCCGCATTCTATGGCTGACGGCAATCATCTCTATCTCGTCGACGGATCGAGCTACATCTTCCGCGCCTATCACCGGCTGCCGCCGCTGACCAACCGGCACGGCCAGCCGGCCGGCGCGGTCTATGGCTATACGACGATGCTGTGGAAGCTCGCCGACGGCTTGAACAAGGCCGACGGGCCGACCCACATGGCGGTGATCCTCGACGCGTCCGAACAGACGTTCCGAAACGCGATGTACGACCAGTATAAAGCGCACCGGCCGCCGCCGCCCGAGGACCTGGTTCCGCAATTCCCGATGATCCGGGTCGCCACCCGCGCCTTCTCGATCCCGTGCATCGAGACCGAAGGGCTGGAAGCCGACGACATCATCGCCTGCTACGTCACCGCGGCGAAGGATGCGGGCTGGAAGGTGACGATCGTCAGCTCCGACAAGGATTTGATGCAGCTGGTCGAGGACGGCAGCGTCGACATGCTCGACACGATGAACGACCGCCGCATCGACAGCGCCTATGTGCGCGAGAAGTTCGGGGTCGGACCCGACCGGCTCGGCGACGTGCTGGCGCTGATGGGCGACAAGGTCGACAATATCCCCGGAGTGCCGGGGATCGGGCCGAAGACCGCGTCGCAGCTGATCGCCGATTTCGGGTCGCTGGAGGCGGTGCTCGACAATGCCGAGACGATCGCCAAGCCCAAGCTCAAGCAATCGCTGATCGACCATGCCGACAATGCCCGGCTGTCGCGCAAGCTGGTCGAGCTGGTGTGCGACGCGCCGCTGCCCGAGCCGCTCGAGGAGCTGCAGCTCAAGGGCATTCCGGCCGAGCCGCTGAAGGAATTCCTCGAGGAGCAGGGGTTCAAGTCGCTGCTCAACCGATTGACCGGCGGCGGCCCGGCCTCGGGCCGCAGCAGCAGCGGCGGCGGCCTCGACATGGCGGCGGCGGCGATCGAGCCGGCCAAGGCCGAGCCCGAAGCGATCACCGTCGACCGCTCGCTGTACGAGACCGTCACCACCGAAGAATCGCTCGAGCGGTGGATCGCCGAAGCACGAGCCGTGGGCCAGGTCGCGATCGACACCGAGACTGACTGCATCGATTGCATCATCGCCAAGCTCGCCGGGATCAGCCTGGCGACGGCGCCCAACCGCGCCTGCTATATTCCCGTCGGCCATAGCGGCGCCGACCTTTATTCGGACGCGCCCAACCAGCTGCCGATGGCCCTGGTTCTCGAGAAGCTGAAGCCGCTGCTCGAAGACCCCGCGGTCCTCAAGATCGGCCACAACCTGAAATATGACTGGGTGATGTTCGACAAGGCCGGGATCGACGTCGCGCCCTACGACGACACGATGATCCTGAGCTTCGACCTCGACGCCGGCCGGACGATCGGCGGCCACGGCCTCAATGAGCTGGCCAAGCAATATTTCGACCATGAGTGCATCACCTTCAAGCAGGTGGCCGGCAGCGGCCGAAGCCAGCTCACCTTCGACAAGGTGCCGCTGAAGGAAGCGACCGAATATGCCGCCGAGGACGCCGACATCACCCTTCGGCTGTGGCAGCGGCTGAAGCCCCGGCTCGCGCAGGACAATGTCGTCCGGGTCTACGAGCGGGTCGACCGGCCGCTGGTGCCGGTGATCGGCCGGATGGAGCGCCGCGGGGTCAAGGTCGACCGCGACTATCTCGCCAAGCTCAGCCGCGAATTCTCGGAGGAGATCGGCAGGCTCGAGGAGCGGATCTACGAGGCGGCCTGCGGGCCGTTCACGATCGGCTCGACGCAGCAGCTCGGCCAGGTGCTTTACGAACGGCTCGGGCTGAAGGGCGGCCGCAAGGGCAAGAGCGGGCAATATTCGACCGACGTCAACGAGCTCGAGCGGCTCGCCGGCGAGGGCGTCGAATGCGCCCGGCTGGTGCTCGACTGGCGCCAGCTGAGCAAGTTGAAGTCGACCTACACCGACGCGCTGCAGGCGCAGATCAACCCCGAAACCGGCCGGGTGCACACCAGCTTCAGCCTCGCCGGAGCGCAGACCGGGCGGCTGGCGTCGAACGACCCGAACCTACAGAACATCCCGATCCGGACCGAGATCGGCCGCAAGATCCGCGACGCCTTCGTCGCCGAGCCCGGCTTCGTGCTGATGAGCGCCGACTATAGCCAGATCGAGCTTCGGCTGGCGGCGCACATGGCCGATGTCCCGCAGCTGAAGGCGGCGTTTCGCGACAATGCCGACATCCACAGCCTGACCGCCGAGGAATTGTTCGGCTCCGCCGACCGCGACAACCGCAACAAGGCAAAGACCGTCAACTTCGCGATCCTCTACGGAATCTCGTCCTGGGGCCTCGCCGGACGGCTCGGAATCCCGAGGGAAGAAGGCAAGGCGATCATCGAGCGCTATTTCGAGCGCTTTCCCGGGATCAGTACCTATATCTCGGAGACGCTCGCCTTCGCCCGCGAGCACGGCTTCACCCGCACCCTGTTCGGCCGCAAGACCCATTTTCCAAACATCCGTTCGCCCAACCAGAGCTTCCGCGGCGGCGCCGAGCGGGCGGCGGTCAACGCCCCCATCCAGGGCACCAGCGCCGACCTAATCAAGCGGGCGATGGCGCGGATGGACGGAGCGCTCGAGGAGGCGGGCCTGGGCGGCGTGAGGATGCTGCTCCAGGTGCACGACGAACTGGTGTTCGAAGTGCCAGAGGGGCGCGAGTCCGATGCCGCGCAAGTCATCCGAAAGGTGATGTCGACGGCCGCCGAGCCCGGCGTGACGCTTGACGTGCCGCTGGATGTCGAGGTTGGATCGGGCGAGCATTGGGGCGCCGCGCATTGAGCAAGCCCGAACCGCAGTCGGCTGCGGCGACCGCCGACCTTGCGGTCCTGGCCCGCGGCGGACGAATCAATTTCTTCGGCTTTTGCCTGCGGCTGGCGGCGCGGCTGCCGTTCCTGTTCATCGCCGGCCGGCTGTACGGCGCCGCGGCGTTGGGACGCTTCGCCTATGCGATCCTGATCGTCGAGTTCGCCGCCCAGCTGGCGACGCTCGGGCTCAAGCGCGGCCTAGCGCACCAGCTCGCGCATAGCGAGAAGCCGCACGTCTGCATCGCCTGGGACGCGCTCCTCGTCGCCGCTTTGGGGTCGATCGTCGCCATGGCGCTGCTGATCATCTTCCCCCAGGCGATGTTCCCGAACAGCGAGATCCAGGGGCTCGATCACCTGCTGCCGATCACCATCATCGCCCTCGCCTGGTCCGACATCACCCTGGCGGCGCTGGCCTACCGCAACGACATTACCTCGACCGTGCGGGCGCGCGCCGTCGTCGAGCCGGTGATCATCAGCGCCGCAGCGCTGGCGCTGGCGTTCGTCCCGAACCTGGTTGCCCGCGGCGACGGCCTGATCATCGCTTATGTGCTGTCGATGGTCGGGGCCCTGGTGGCATCGGTCATTCCGTTCCTCAAAAGCTATGGCGTGCCGCGCGACTGGCGGCCCGAGCCGGGGCCGCTGTGGCGGATGGCGCGCCGCAACGTACCGGTCGCCGCCGCCGATGCCGTCGAATGGGGATCGCGCCGGGTCGACATCGCTGTCCTCGGCCTGTTCTTCTCACCGACCGTGGTCGGCATCTATTATGTCGCCCAGAACGTCGCGTCGCTTCCGGCCAAACTGAAGACCAGCTTCGACCCGATCCTTGGGCCGGTCATCGCCCGCAACCTCAAGGCCGGCGACAAGACCGCCGTCGCGCGACAGGTGCGGCAGGTCGGATTCTGGGTGATTGCCGCCCAGCTCGGCGTCGCGCTTGCGCTGGCGATCCCCGGCGAGGCGGTGTTGGGGCTGGTTGGCCCGGCGTTCGTCGCCGGAACCGCGGCCCTCGCCTTTCTTCTTGCCGCTGAGGTGGTGGCGGCGATGGCGGCGGTCAGCGAAGCGGCGCTGATCTACGTCGCTCGCCACCGCAACATGCTGCTGAGCTTCGTCATGCTGGTGCTGGAAGCAGCGCTTGCGGTCGGGCTGATCGTCATAATGCGCGAGCTCGACCTTCCGGTGATGTGGCAGGCGACCGGCCCGGCGATCGCGCTGCTGCTCGCGCTCGGTTTCGCCGCGGTCGCCAAGTCCATGTTGCTGTGCGGAATTCTTGGCGAGCGTGTGAACGGCTGGCGATGGCCTCTGGTGTGGGCGGCGGCAGCAGGAACGGTTGCCGGCTACCTGTGCACCCTGCTTCCGGAGTGGGCCGAGCTCTTGCTTGGAATCCCCGCAATCCTGCTCGCATTCGGTGCGGTTCTGTGGACCAAGGGCTTTGGGCCGCAGGACCGCGAGCTGTTCCGGATGAAGAAGGAAGAGATCGAGGATCTCGAGACTCCGGTGCCCGGCACGACCGGAGACGTCATTCGCTAATGCCGGAAGTGCCGCATTCCGGTGAACAGCATCGCCAGGCCAGCCTCATCGGCGGCGGCGATCACTTCCTCGTCACGGATTGAGCCGCCCGGCTGGATGACTGCGGTGGCGCCGGCTTCGGCCGCCGAAAGCAAGCCGTCGGCGAACGGGAAGAAGGCGTCGGACGCGACCGCCGAGCCAAGCGTCTTCGGCTCGTTCCAGCCATTCGCCTCGGCGGCCTCGCGCGCGCGAATCGCGGCGATCCGGGCGCTGTCGCGGCGGTTCATCTGGCCGGCACCGATTCCTGCCGTGACCCCGTCCCTGGCATAAACGATGGCGTTGGACTTGACGTGCTTGGCGACGGTCCAGGCGAACAGGCAGTCGGCCAGTTCCTGCTCGGTCGGATTGCGCTTCGTCACGCATTGCAGCTGATCGCGCGCGATCCGGCCGTTATCCGCGTCCTGGACCAGCATCCCGCCGGGGATGACCGTCATGCGCTGGCCGGCCCGCGCCGGGTCGAGCAATTCGCCGGTCAAAAGCAGGCGAAGGTTCTTCTTTTTGGCGAAGATCGCCCGGGCAGCCTCGTCGGCATCCGGGGCGACGACGACTTCGGTGAAGATCTGCGTGATCGCTTCAGCGGTGGCCGCGTCGAGTGGGCGATTGACGGCGACGATCCCGCCGAACGCCGAAATGCTGTCGCAGGCCAGTGCTTCGGCCCAGGCATCGACCAGCGCCGGGCGGGAGGCGACTCCGCATGGATTGGCGTGCTTGACGATGACCACGGTCGGATCGCCGTCGCGGAACTCCGAGACCAGCTCGAGCGCGGCATTGGCATCATTGAGGTTGTTGTAGCTCAATTCCTTGCCCTGGACTTGTTCGGCCTGGGCGATGCCGGGGGCGTGGGGGCCGGCGGGCACATAGAGCGCCGCCGCCTGATGCGGGTTCTCGCCGTAACGCAGCGGCATCTTCAAGTTCCACGAGAGGCTCCAGGATTCGGGCCAGCGCTGATGCTGATCGGCGAACGCGAACCATTGCGAGATCATCGAATCGTACGCCGCGGTCAGCGCATAGGCCTTGGCGGCCATGCGCTTGCGAAACTCCAGCGACGTCGCGCCGTCGTTGCGCTCGAGCTCCGCCAGCAGTTCGTCATAGTCGGCAGGGTCGGTGATGATCGTCACGAACGCGTGGTTCTTGGCTGCTGACCGCACCATCGAAGGCCCGCCGATGTCGATATTCTCGATGATCTCGTCGCGCTCCGCACCGCGCATCACCGTCGCTTCGAACGGGTAGAGGTTGACGACGACAAGGTCGATCGGGGCGATCGAATGCTCGTCCATCGCCGCCTTGTGATCGATGTTGTCGCGAATCCCGAGCAGGCCGCCGTGGACCTTCGGGTGAAGCGTCTTCACCCGCCCGTCCATCATCTCCGGGAAGCCGGTAAGTTCACTAATGTCGCGCGCGCGCAGGCCGGCTTCGCGAAGCCTGGCCGCCGTTCCGCCGGTCGAGCTTGTCT
>CAMPJH010000081.1 GCA_946886845.1 uncultured Sphingomonas sp.
AAGTGCCGGTCATCGGCATCGGCGCATCGGCGGATTGCGACGGCCAGGTGCTGGTTACCGAGGACATGCTCGGCCTGTTCGAGCGCACGCCGCGATTCGTCAAACGCTACGACGATCTGGCGGAGCGGATCGGCGCCGCCGCCAAGACCTATGCCAGCGAAGTGCGCTCGCGCACCTTCCCGTCCGCCGACCAGACCTATCGACCGAAATAGACTTCGCCGGCCGAAATAGACTTGGCCTTTGCCTTTGGCCGCCGAGCCGCTAGACGGAGCGGCGCCAGCTTCCGTTCATCTGGGCGGGGGAAAGGAAGCGGCTTTCGCATCTCTTGCACGTCTTTGGTCGAGGCAGTCTTTGGCGCTTACTCCTGACACTCCCAACGAAGCCTTCCTGCGCGAGGTCGACGAGAATCTTCGTCGCGACCAGGCGACGGACTTCGCGAAGAAATACGGCAAGTGGCTGATCGCCGCGCTGGTCCTGTTCCTGGCCGCCGTCGGCGGCTGGCTCTACTGGCAGGATCGCCAGGAGAAGAAGTCGGCCGAGCAGAGCGAAGAGCTGATGGCGATCTACACCGACATCGGCAATGGCAAGACCGAGCAAGCTGCTAAGCGGCTGAAGGCGCTGGAGACGAGCGACAGCGAGGTCGTCCGGGCGCTGGCGCGGCTGACCCAGGCGGCGGTCGCACTCGACGCCAACGACCGGACGACGGCGCTCGCCGAATATCGCGAAATCGCCGCCGACAAAGCCATGCCGGACGCCTATCGCAATCTCGGCCTGATCCGCTCGACCGCGCTCGAATTCGACAGCATCAAGCCCGAAGAGGTGATCGCACGGCTCGAGCCGCTGACCAAGCCCGGCAACCCGTGGTTCGGAAGCGCCGGCGAAATGACGGCGATGGCCTATTTGAAGCAGGGCCAGAGAGAAAGAGCGGGCCGGCTGTTCGCGGCGATCGCCGCCGATCGCCAGGTCCCTGAAACCATCCGCAATCGCGCGGTCCAGACTGCGGGCACGCTGGGAGTCGACGCCAGCGCCTCGCTCCCGCAAACCGCTCAGCCAGGAAGCACTCAATGAATTCGAAGGCCTTCAGAATTGCCGTTGTCATCGCGGCGGCGATTGCCGCCAGCGGCTGCAATCCGTTCAAGAAGAGCACGCCGAAGACGCCGATCGTCGGCGAGCGGATCGCTGTCCTGACGACGGAGAGCGACGTCGAGGTCGACCCGACCACTGCGGCGCTGCCGATGACCCTGCCGGTGCCAATTGCCAACAGCGAATGGACCCAGTCGGGCGGCGACGCATCCAAGTCGCTTGGCCATGTCGCGCTTGGCGAATCGCTCGGCGAAGCCTGGCAGGTTTCGATCGGCCAGGGCACCAGCCTGGCGGCGCGGCTCGCCGCTGCCCCGGTCGTCGGCGGCGGCCGGATCTATACGATCGACACGACGGCGACGGTGCGCGCGTTCGACGCCCAGAGCGGAGCGGCGGTGTGGAGCACGCAATTCGGTACCGAGCGCCGCAACGAGGGCGCGCTGTTCGGCGGCGGCGTCGCTTATGACAACGGCCGGATCTACGCGACCAACGGGCTCGGCTTCGTCGCCGCGCTCGACGCGACGAACGGCGGCGTCGTCTGGCAAGTCCGCCCGGGCGGACCGCTGCGCGGCTCGCCGACGGTAGCCGGCGACGCGCTCTACGTGATGAGCCAGGACAACCAGATCTACTCGCTCAAGACCGCCGACGGCTCGACCGGCTGGAGCCAGGCCGCGGCGCTGGAGATCGCCGGCGTGTTCGGAGTTGCTTCGCCGGCTTTCGCGCAAGGGACGATCGTCGCCGGCTTCTCGTCGGGCGAGCTCAATGCTTACCGCTACGAGAACGGCCGGGTGGTCTGGCAGGACGCGCTTGCCCGCACCAGCATCCGCACCAGCGTCTCGTCGCTGTCCGACATCGACGCCGCTCCGGTCATCGATAGCGGCCAGGTGATCGCCATCGGCCAGGGCGGGCGGATGGTCGCCCTAGAGCTGATCAGCGGTCAGCGCATGTGGGAATTGAACCTCGCCGGAATTGCTACCCCGTGGGTCGCCGGCGACTGGGTGTTCGTCGTTACCGACGACGCCAAGGTGCTCGCCATCGCCCGCGCGACGGGCAAGATCCGCTGGATCAACCAGCTGCCGCAATTCCGCAATCAAAAGGGCAAGAGCGGCCTGATCAGCTACGTCGGCCCGGTGCTCGCCGGCGGCCGGTTGATCGTCGCCGGATCGAACGGCGCGATCATCAACATCAACCCGGTCGACGGCAGCTTCCAGAACCAAACCGGGGTGAAGGCGCCGGTCCGGCTGCCGCCGGTTGTCGCCAATTCGACCCTCTACCTGCTCGACGAAGACGGCCGGCTCCACGCGTTCCGCTAGCGGCGAGGCTGGACGGCGGGCGGCGGGGGCTTAGAGAGGCCCGATGCCGCTTCCCACCGTCGCCATCGTCGGCCGCCCCAACGTCGGCAAATCGACCCTGTTCAACCGTCTCGTCGGCAAGAAGCTGGCGCTGGTCGACGACCGGCCGGGCGTGACCCGCGACCGGCGCGAGGGCGAGGCCCGGCTGCTCGGGCTCGAGTTCCGGGTGATCGACACCGCCGGCTATGAGGACGAGGACGTGCAGACGCTGCCCGGCCGGATGCGCAAGCAGACCGAGGCTGCCGTTGCCGACGCCGACGTCGCCTTGTTCCTGATCGACGCCCGCGAGGGCGTGACTCCGCTCGATTCCGAGATCGCCCGCTGGCTGCGCGCCGCCGACACGCCGGTCGTCATCGTCGCCAACAAGGCCGAATCCCGCGCCGGTGAAGCGGGCGTGCTCGACGCTTACCGGCTCGGGCTGGGCGATCCGGTGGCGATCAGCGCCGAGCATGGCGAGGGCGTCGCCGATTTGTTCAACGCCTTGCTGCCGTTGGTCGAGCGGGAGGAAGTCGAAAAGGAGGAGCGCGAGGAAGGGGCCGACGGTCCGCTGAAGCTGGCGATCGTCGGCCGGCCCAATGCCGGCAAGTCGACCCTGGTCAACACCATGGTCGGCGAGGAGCGGATGATCACCGGGCCCGAAGCCGGGATCACCCGCGATTCGATCGCCCTCGATTGGCAATGGCACGACCGCCCGGTGCGGCTGGTCGATACCGCTGGCCTGAGGAAGCGCGCCAAGGTGACCGACAAGCTCGAATGGCTGTCGACCGCCGACGCCAAGCGGTCGATCGACCAGGCGGAAGTCGTGGTCTTGCTCCTCGACGCCACCCGCGGCCTCGAAGTGCAGGACCTGAAAATCGCCGCCAGCGTCATCGAGGAGGGGCGGGCGCTGGTCGTCGCGATCAACAAATGGGACGTCGCCGAACATGCCTCGAGCCTGTTCAACGGGATCAAGGCGGCACTCGAAGAAGGTCTGGCGCAGTTGAAGGGCGTGCCGGTGCTGACCGTGTCGGCCAAGACCGGCAAGGGCATCGACCAGCTGCTCGGCGCCGCGTTCGAGCTTCGCGAGCAATGGTCGCGGCGGATCGGGACCGGCGAGCTCAATCGCTGGTTCGAAGCCGCAGTCGAGGCCAACCCGCCGCCGGCTCCGGGCGGTAAGCGGATCAAGCTTCGCTACATCACCCAGGTGAAAGCCCGGCCGCCGAGCTTCGTCATCTTCGGGACCCGGGTCGACCAGCTCCCGGAAAGCTATCGCCGCTACCTGCTCAATTCGATGCGGCGCGACCTCGGCCTCGGCCCGGTGCCGCTGCGGCTGAGCATGCGCTCGCCCAAGAATCCCTTCGACCGCGACCGCTAAGCCAATATTTACGCTTTGGCCGCTAGACCGGATGGCGTGGACCACTGCCCAAAGCCACGGGCACTGAGGAGAACCAGGTGAGCGGCGAAGCCGAAATCGTCGACTGGGTGTATTTCGAGCGGAACCGGGCCGAGCTTGGCCCCGGCTTCATTCGGATCCTCAGCTATTTTCGCGAGGACGGCACCAAATCGGTCGGCCAGATCGAGCTGGCAATGCGCGAGCAGAACACCGCCGCCCTCGTCATCCCGGCGCACACGCTCAAGGGCGAGGCGCGCCAGCTCGGCGCCGAACCGCTAGCGGCGATCGCCGAGCTGATCGAGACCACGGCGCGCTTCTGTGTAGAATCCCACCGCTTCCCCGATGAACTGGTCAAGGACGTGGTCGAGTTGCGGCGGATGTTCGACCAGACCGTCGAATTGTTCGACAAGGCGACCAACCCGCTGATGGCTCGGGCGCGCCCCGAGCCGGCCGGCTTCGGCCGCAAGGTCGGCAACCAGGATTTCGGGCGGCTCTAGGCTTCGGCAGCTGCCGAGTTCGGCAGCCGCTTGCGCAGGGGCTGGACCTGCCAGCGAGCGAGGCTTCGCCACAGCCATTCGAACGGACCGTAGCAGAAGCGGTCGAGCCACGGCTTCGACCACGCCAGCATCAACACCCACATCGCGATCACCACCAGCCAAAGCTCGGCGCGGCCGACCGAGCCGAAGAGGCCGAGGCCCCAGCCGTAGAAGATGAACGTCATCACGAGGCTGGTGCCGAGGTAATTGGTGAAGGCGGCACGGCCGGCGGCGGCGATGCGATCGACCAGCCAGCCGCCGTTTCGGGTGAGGTCGATGATCAGTGCAGCGTAGGCAACCACCATCACCGGCCGGAGGGGTATGGTTGCGGACATGTACCAGGTGAAGATGCCCGGCACGGTGAACCCATCGCGGAACAGCAGCACGCAGAGGACCGCATAGGCCGGAATAGTGAGTCCGAAACCGATCAGCGCAATCCGCTCGTAGCGCCGCTCGGCCCACGCCCCGGTCAGGAAGCCCGATTTGAGAGCGGCCATTCCGAACAGCATGTAAGCGAGGGTCTCGGGACCGAAGAGGAGGCTGAAGAACAGCGGATCGCCGAGATTTTCGCCGACCTGTTCATGGACGATCCCGGTCCACGGGCCGAGATAAAGGGCCATCATCTCCTGAAGCTTGGCGGCCGACGGGACGGCGAAATCGGCGGCGAAACCATTCCATTCCCTGATGGCGTCGGCGCTCGGCGAGGGCCCAGACACGGCAGCCGCCAGTGAATGAACGTGGGCGGCGCTTGCCGCCATCAATGCCAGCTGGATCATGAGGAGTGCGACGCCCCAGGCGATTAGCGCCCTGACGCCGAGCCGCCGGAAGAAAAAGGCGACCATCCCGACCAACGCGTAGCTCATCAGGATGTCGCCGAACCAGATCAGGTAGAAATGGATGGCGCCGAACACCAGCAGCCAGAGTTGCCGACGATAGGTCACCGAGGCGGCGGATTCACCTTTCGCCTCCGCGAGTTCGATCACCAGCAGCATCGACGCCCCGAACAGGAAGGTGAACAGCCCACGCATCTTGCCGTCGATGAGGACGAAGTTGAACGCGTAGGCGGCGATGTCGACGGTGCTTGCGGCGCCGTAGGCGAACGGATTGAAATAGGCCTGTATCGGCATTGCGAAGGCGACGATGTTCATCGCCAATATGCCCATGACGGCGACACCGCGGACGATGTCGAGAGTCACGATCCGGTTCGGTGAAGTTGTCGCCATTGAGCCCCCCGCACCCAAGGCTAGTCTTTGATGGGCTCCGACTGCAACTGAATGTAGTTTTGCAGGCCCATCGACTTGATCATCTCGAACTGGGTTTCGATGGCGTCGACATGGCCTTCCTCGTCGCGAAGGACCTCGGCGAACAAGTCGCGGCTGACGTAATCCTTGGCCTTCTCGCAGAAGGTGACGCCGTTGCGATACATCGCGACCGCCTCATATTCGGCTTCCAGGTCGGCCTTGAGGATCTCCTCGACGCTCTCGCCGATCCGCAGCCGGCCGAGCGCCTGGAAATTGGGGAGGCCCTCGAGGAACAGGATCCGCTCCGAGAAGCGGTCGGCGTGCTTCATCTCGTCGATCGATTCGTGCCGCTCGAACTCGGCGAGGCGCTTCACTCCCCAATTGTCGAGCATCCGGTAGTGCAGCCAATATTGGTTGATCGCGGTCAGCTCGGCCTTGAGCGCCTCGTTGAGAAGCTCGATGACTTTGGGATCGCCCTTCATGCCTGCCTCCTGTTGACTGGAAGGCTCCTACGGCATCGAAAGTTCCGGGGGAAGCGAAAAAATGGCGAAAATCCGCCATTTCTGCACTTAAGACTTATTTGCAGGAACGGGGGCTAGGCGACCGCCCTGAGGTGCGGCCGGCGCGGCCGGCGCTGCTCGTCGATCAGCTGCTGCGCGTAGCTGAGGCAGCTGCCGCACTGCGGCTCGTGGCCGAGCGCCGCATAGGCGTCCTCGGGGGTGCGGAAGCCGGCGCGGGCGAGGCCGCGCAGTTCGTCCTCGGTAATGGCATTGCAGACGCAGACGATCATGGAGATCGGCTTACTCGATAATGCGAACCATTCGCAAGTAAAATTCAGGCGCGGGCGCGAAGGAAGCGGCGGGTGACCAATGCGATCGGGATTCCGACCAGGACGATGTGCGCGAACAACTGGGTTGCCATAGACAGCAGGCTGGGCGGCAGCGCCGTGTCGAAGCGAACGGGAACGACGACCCAATTCATGACGATATAGGTGATCAGGCCGTAGAGCAGGCCCGACAGTAACGGCCGGTCGAGCGATCGCGGCTGTTCGCGCGCGAAGATTACGAACACCGCCGCCATAACTGCCATCAACGCAAAATGGACGAGCAGTCCTAGCAACGCTCCAGCGGCACCCATGCCGGTCGCGGCGGGGAAGGGGCCCGAGGCCACGTATCGCAGCATGTTGCCGATCTCGCGGCCGAACAGCAAACTCAGGATCATCGCGAAAACGATGTCGAGCGTTCCGGCGACGAGCGTGGCGATGGCGATCGGCTTGAGCATGGCTTT
>CAMPJH010000082.1 GCA_946886845.1 uncultured Sphingomonas sp.
AGAGCGCGGTTACGGCCAAGGTGCGCTTGAGGTAGCGGCGCTGCGCTTCGCTGCGGGTCTTCATCAGTCAAACTCCCTTTGCAATACGTAAAGGAAGCTTTACTCAAGCTCAGCGACGGTGTCAATGGCGCTTTACTTCGCTGGTTTCGGCTTCCAGCAAATGTTGAACAAGGCATCGGTCTGGTCGCGGTCGAGCGGCGGCGAATAGCGCGCCTTTGCGTCGAAGCCGGCGGCGAACCGCCTCGCGCGCGCTTTGCTCAACGGGTGGCTCTGAAGGAATTCGGCGCCAAAGCCCGATCCCTCCTGATTCTCGTCCGAGAGATGCGCGAACAGATCGGCGGTCGGCTTTGGCGAGATATTGGCGGCCTTGAGCATGGCGATTGCATCGGCGTCCGCCTCGGCCTCATTCTCCCTGGTGTAGCTGAGCGCAACGAGCTGCTCGGCATTGGCGCCGATGTCGCCGGCGAACAGGCGAATCAAGGCGCCGATCCCAAGTTCCCGGACCAGCGCTTCGGTGACATGCCGCCGTCGGACATGGGCGACCTCGTGCGCGAGTATTCCGGCGAGCGCTTCCGGCTCGGCTTCGGTGATCGCCGTCCTGAACACGACGATGTGGCCGCCGGGTAGCGCCGCGGCGTTGAACATCGGCACGTCGAGAGCCGCAACCTTGATTGCATCGGGTCCCCGGGTCGCGCCCGGCGCGACGCGCTCGACCAAGGCTTCGAGCGCTCGCTGGCCGTCGGCGTTGCGACAACGGATCTCGCCGAAATCGCCGACGATGGCGGTTCCGACATTGCGTTCCCAGCTTTTGGGAACGAGCGGCGCGAGCCATTGCGGAGCGAGATAGCCCAGAGCGACGACGGACGCGGTGATCGCGCCGCCGATCACGAGAGCCGGGACAAGGCCGATCCGGTCGATCCAGCGACCGTAGCGCTCGCCGCGCCTCAGCCATGTGTCGACGTCGTCCGCCGCATCTTCGGGGAGCACCAGACGCCATCCGGGCACGTCGCTGCGGCCGAGGCGGATCGTGCCCGCCCGGCGGTCGAGGCGCTTGAGCCGCGCGGCATCGACGACCTCGCTCCATCCGCCATCCTGAGTCAGCGACAGCCGTCCGTCGGCGAACTCGGCGTTCACCGCATGCGGGTAAGCGGTGGCGCCGTCGTAAAGTGTCCCGATCACCTCAGATGGCGCCGACATCGAACGCATCGGCGAAGCCCTCGGCCTCGACCGGCGCGTGGGTCGTCGACTGAACGAGGTCGGCGATATCGATCGTTCCGTAGATGCGCATGTGGCGGACCATGAACGCCCAGTTGCGGTACCCCCAATAGGTGAGGCCGAAACCGAGGGTGACGATGGCGAGGGCGAGATTGCCGAGGAACAGGCCGAGCCACTGAAGCGTGGTTGCGTCGAACTCGAACTCGAGCTCGCCGAGCGAGGTCGCGGCGGCGGCATTGCGGAAGTATTTGGCGTACCAGTGGACGGTCATCAGCGGGATCGCGACGTAAAAGGCGAGGAGGATGACCAGGGCCATTCCAAAGATGCCGACGCGCGCATCAGCGGCGGCGCGCTCGGAACCTCCGACGGCGTAGAAAATGATTCCGGCTGCGATCGCGACCGCGACGGGGACCAGGTAAATCAGCGCCCAACGCCACTTCAACCCTTCCGCGGTCAGATTCGCCCGGAATTGCAGCTGGCCGAAGCTCATCGCGTTCCAGCGCGAGTTCCACAGCCGGGTCGCGGCCCACGGGAACATGATGAACATCGTCATCAAGCTCAGCGCGATCCTGCCGAGATATTCGCCGCCGTAATTCCAACCGGGATCGTTGCTGCCGCCGCGAATGCCGTGCCACCAGCTGCGCGACAGGCGGTAGCGGAGCGCCCGAAAGCGGGCGAAGCCGCCCAGATAAATGATCGCGATTTCGAACAGCAGCAGGACTCCGGCGGCGGCTTGGGCCTTGCCGCGCGACACCAGCGCCGGAAACAGGAACTGGATGAACAGGAAGAAGGGCGCCAGCACAGCGACGACGATCAGGAAGCCGAGGAACATCTCCTTGCCGGTCCCGGTCCATTCGAGATGGTCGTCGATGACGTGCGTGCGCGACCATAGATACCGTCGTTGCCTCGCCGACGCCCAGAAGCGATAGATGCCCAGAGTGCAGATGATCAGCAGCGCATTGGTCACCGCGATCGGCAGATATTCGCGCCAATTGCCGGTGAAACTGATCGCGCGGTCGTCGCCGGCCGCGGCCCATTGCTTGTAATTGTCCATTGGTCCCCCGTCCGAGCGACGGTGAAACTGCAATGGTTAGAACCGCTTGGCAAGTGCCTCGAGGGACCGGTTGAGCAGCTGTCGGTGGCTCGCTACATGCCGGGCGCAATGACAAAGATGTTCAAGATCTCGCTTCCCGACGGGTCGGTCCGGGAAATGCCGGAGGGCTCGACCCCGGCCGACGTCGCCGCGGCGATCGGGCCGGGGCTGGCCAAGGCGGCGCTTGCCGCCAGGGTCGATGGCGAGGTCCGCGACATCGGCCGACCGTTCGAAGCCGACGCAAGCCTGGCGCTGATCACCTCGCGCGACGAGGCGGACGCGCTCGAGCTGGTGCGGCACGACTTCGCGCACATCCTCGCCGAGGCGGTGCAGAACCTGTACCCCGGAACCCAGATCACCTTCGGCCCGGCGACCGAGGACGGCTTCTATTACGACTTCGCTCCGACCGCCGAGCGTGGCCAGTTCACCGAAGAGGATCTGCCGGCGATCGAGGAGGAAATGCGGCGGATCATCGCCGCCGACAAGCCGCTGTGCCGCGAGGTCTGGACCCGCGACCAGGTGCGCGAGTTCTTCGAGAAGAGTGGCGAGGCGTTCAAGGCCGAATGGGTGATGGAGCTGCCCGAGGGCGAGACCATCACCATGTACCGCACAGGCGCCGGCAAGGATGCCTGGGTCGACCTGTGCCGAGGCCCGCACCTCGCCTCGACCGGCAAGCTCGATCCCAATGCCTTCAAGCTGACCCGGGTGTCGGGCGCTTACTGGCGCGGCGATCCGAAGAACCCGATGCTCAGCCGCATCTACGGCACCGCCTGGCTCAACAAGAAGCAGCTCGACGCCTATCTCGTCCGGCTCGAGGAAGCCGCCAAGCGCGACCATCGCAAGATCGGCCAGGAGATGGACCTGTTCCACCTCCAGGCGGAAGCCCACGGAAGCGTCTTCTGGCACCCCAACGGCTACATCATCTGGCGCGAGCTCGAGGCCTATATGCGCCGCCGGCTCGACGCCGCCGGCTACCGCGAGATCAAGACCCCCCAGCTCATCGATTCCAATCTTTGGGTGTTGTCGGGACACTGGGGGAAATTTCGCGAGAATATGTTCGTCGTGCCCGACGAGGTTCCCAGTACCGAGGAAGGCAAGCCGGTCATCTCCGGCGACGCCGACCTGATGGCGCTGAAGCCGATGAACTGCCCGGCCCACGTCCAGGTCTTCAAGCAGGGGATCACGTCCTACCGCGACCTTCCGCTGCGGCTGGCCGAGTTCGGCTGCTGCCACCGCAACGAGCCGCACGGCGCGCTGCACGGGATCTTGCGCGTCCGCCAGTTCACCCAGGACGACGCCCACATCTTTTGCACTCACGAGCAATTGGTCGAGGAGACCAAGGCGTTTTGCAGCCTGCTGGACGCGGTCTATCGCGACCTCGGCTTTGCCGATTATCAGGTGAAGCTCGCCACTCGCCCCGACCAGCGCGTCGGCTCCGACGAGGAGTGGGACCGCGCCGAGGCCGACCTCGAGGCGGCGCTCAAGCAGACCGGGCTCGACTATGAGGTGCTGCCCGGAGAAGGCGCTTTCTACGGCCCCAAGCTGGAGTTCCACCTGCAGGATGCGATCGGCCGCACCTGGCAATGCGGGACGCTGCAGCTCGACCCGGCGATGCCGCAGCGCCTGGACGCGACCTACATCGGCGCCGACGGCGAGAAGCACCATCCGCTGATGCTCCATCGCGCGATCCTCGGCACGTTCGAACGGTTCATAGGCATCCTGATCGAGCATCATGCCGGCAAGTTCCCGCTGTGGCTGGCGCCGGTGCAGGCGGTGGTGGCGACGATCGTCTCCGACGCCGACGATTATGCGCGCGAAGTCGCGGCCAAGCTCGCTGCGCGCGGAATCCGGGTCGAGACCGACCTTCGCAACGAAAAGATCAACTATAAGGTGCGCGAGCACAGCCTCGCCAAGGTCCCGCTGCTGCTGGTCGTCGGCAAGCGCGAGGCCGAGGAAGGCACCGTCGCGCTGCGCCGCCTCGGCAGCGACGAGCATCAGAAAATGATGAGCATGGACGAAGCCGTCGAGATGATCGCTGCCGAGATCGTCCCGCCGGACTTGCGCTGACGCGACTGCGCCACAGCCTGACCGAAAAGTGTTGCCGGCTTGCGCCCGCAGCCTTTTCAAAGTGCCGTCGAACGCTTAATTCGCTGAAGTTCCGAAACAACAACCTGGAGACGTTACTATACGACCGCCCACCACGCGCCGACCGATGGCGCCGCCGGCCCTGTCCGGCCCCCGCTTCAATGAATTCATCCAGAGCCCCAAAGTGAGGGTCATCGATGAAAACGGCGAAAATCTGGGCGTGATGTATACCAAGGAGGCGATGGAGCAGGCAGCCGGAGTCGGCCTCGACCTCGTCGAGGTTTCCCCCAACGCCGATCCGCCAGTCGCCAAGTTCCTCGACATCGGCCGCTACAAATACGAGGCCCAGAAGAAGGCCAGCGAGCAGCGCAAGAAGCAGAAGACGCAGGAGATCAAGGAGATCAAGATGCGTCCGAACATCGACGATCACGACTATGACGTGAAGATGCGCAAGGTGTTCGAGTTCCTCGAGGAAGGCGACAAGGTGAAGGTGACGATGCGCTTCCGCGGCCGCGAGATGGCGCACGGCGAGCTCGGCATGGCGGTGCTTCGCCGGGTCCAGGAGCAGACCGCCGAGCTGGCGAAGATCGAGGCCCATCCGCGCATGGAAGGCCGCCAGATGCTGATGGTGCTGGCGCCGAAATAATCCCTACCGCGAACGTTACGGTGCTGTTGCAATAATACAGCAACAGACGCCGATTGCGTTCCTTGATGTAGCGCAATGCTTCCGTCGAGCTGCGACCTGCATTAGCGTCCCCGAGCGAGCCGATCGCTTGCAACGGGGAGACTATGATGCGCAAATCCATGTGGCTGCTGTCCGCGGCTGTCTTCGCTATTCCGATGCCGCTGTACGCGCAGCCGGCTGATCCCGGTCAGCCGACCGAGCAGACCGGCCCGTCGGGCGAGGAAGAAATCAATCCGCCCAACACCGCGGAGCAGGGCGCCGTCGCCGATACCGACCTTTCCCAGGAGCCGGTCGACAGCAGCGACATCGTCGTCACCGCCACCCGCCGCAACCAGGCGCTTTCGGACGTTCCTCTCGCCGTCAGCGCGGTGACCGCGGCCAACCTCGAGATGTCGGGAGCGACCGACATCCGCCAGCTCAACCAGCTATCCCCATCGCTCCTCGTTTCCTCGACCCAGTCGGAAGGCGGAGCCGCTGTGGCGCGCATTCGCGGCGTTGGCACGGTCGGCGACAACCCCGGCCTCGAGAGCTCGGTCGGCGTGTTCATCGACGGAGTTTACCGCTCGCGAACCGGCATGGGCCTGACCGAGCTGGGGCCCCTGGAGCGGATCGAGGTCCTTCGCGGACCGCAAGGCACCCTGTTCGGCCGCAACACTTCGGCCGGCCTGATTTCAATCATCACCGCGCAGCCGCGCTTCGAGCCTGAGATCAGCGGCGCGCTGACGATCGGCAATTACGATCTTCGCCGCGGGGAGATCAGTGCGACGGGCCCGCTGTCGAGCACTCTCGCGGCCCGCCTCGATGCGGTCTATCTGACCCGCGACGGCTTCCTCGAGGACGTCATTTCCGGACGCGACGTCAACGACCGCGACCGCTTCCTGATTCGCGGCCAGATGCTCTACCAGCCGAACGACGATCTGTCTGTGCGGTTCGTCGCCGATTACACCCGCCGTCGCGAGGAATGCTGCGCGGCACCCTATCTGCCGGCCCGCGACTTCACCTCGGCCGGACCGCAGCCATCGACGATCAAGGGCGTGCTGAATGCGCTCGGCGCTGTGATCAACGACGATACGTTCGAGCGCGATGTCTCGATCACTCCGGGTCGCAACTACGACAGCGACGTCGACGACTGGGGCCTGTCCAATGAGATCAATTACGACTTCGGTGCGGCGACACTGACGTCGATCACTGCCTATCGCGACAACAAGATGATCCGCGGCCAGGACGCAGACTTCAACAACCTCGATATTTTCTTCCGCGAAAGCGACGGCGGTTCCGGCGCCCGCTTCAAGACCTTTACCCAGGAGCTTCGCCTGCAGGGCGAGACCTTCGGCGGCCGGCTCGACTGGCTCATCGGCGGCTATTACGCCAACGAGAAACTGCGGTCGGTCGACAATATCGGCTACGGCGAAGATTTTTCGCGCTATGCGAATTGTGTCGTCGCGCTGAATTTCGCCTCGCTGACCGGCCAGTCCGCGCTGGTCAACCCGCTCAACCCGACCTGCTTCAATCCGGCGGTCGCGACGGCGCTGTTACCGCTGGTCGGAGCGAATGCGACTGCGCTGGGTGCGTTCGCCGGTCTCGATCTAACCGCCTTCGGCGGACCGAACTTCTCTGCGCCGCCGTTCGGCACCAGCGGGTTCAGCAATCTCGGGACGGCATTGGGCTTGCCCGGCCAGACTCTCAACGGGATTACCGTCAACGACGAATGGAACCAGCGCAGCAACAACTGGGCGCTGTTCACGCACAATATCTTCGAGATCACGACGGGCTTGGA
>CAMPJH010000083.1 GCA_946886845.1 uncultured Sphingomonas sp.
CCTTGAACCGCGCCGTGTTAGGCTTATAATACAGTCAAATCGACTTGCATGCGCAAGGTCCGCCGTTCACCGTCGAACCGAAGCGTCGCGAGCATGGAAAGGGCATGAAGAGATGGCCAAGACAGCCACGAAGACCGAGAGCAAGCTCAAGCTCGACCCGCCGGAAGCGCTTCAGGCGGTCACACCGGCCGAGGCCACCGGCCTGGTTCCGCTCAAGGACAAGGAAGTCAGCGAGCTCGACAAGCGTGTCGAGCAATTCGTCGAGGAGCTTGCCGCCCTCGACAGCAACAGCCCCGAGTTCGGCAAGAAGGTCGACCAGCTAACGGCGATGGGCCGCAAGGAAATCGCCGAGGCGGCCGGCGCCTCCAACCGCTTCCTCGATCGCCCGGTCAAGGCAATCGACAAGGACAGCGGCATCGGCGCCGACCTGACGGAGCTCCGACGTACGGTCGAAGCGCTCGATCCGAAGGGCGCCAGCAAGCCGCGCAAGCTGCTCGGAATCATTCCATTCGGCAATCGCGTCGACCGCTACTTCGACAAGTATCGCAGCTCGCAGACCCACATCTCGAAGATTCTCACCAGCCTCGCCAACGGCAAGGACGAGCTGCTGATGGACAATGCGGCGATCGACACCGAGCGTTCCGGCCTGTGGAAGACGATGCACAAGCTCGAGCAGATGGTCCACATCTCGAAGAGCTTGGACAAACAGCTGGAAGACAAGGCCAACGAGTTCGACGCGACCGAGCCGGCCAAGGCCAAGGCGATCCGCGAAACCGCGCTGTTCTACACCCGCCAGCGCACCACCGACCTGCTGACCCAGATGGCGGTCACGGTTCAGGGATATCTCGCGCTCGACTTGGTCAAGAAGAACAATGTCGAGCTGGTCAAAGGAGTCGACCGCGCGTCGACTACGACGGTCGCGGCGCTTCGGACCGCGGTGACGGTTGCGCAGGCGCTGACCAACCAGAAGCTCGTGCTCGAGCAGATCGGCGCGCTCAACACCACCACCGCGGGCATGATCGACACCACCGGCGAGATGCTGAAGATGCAGACCGGGGCGATCCACGAGCAGGCGGCGTCGTCGACAATCCCGCTCGAGACGCTGCAGCGGGCGTTCCAGAACATCTACGATACGATGGACCAGATCGACCGCTTCAAGCTCGAAGCGCTCGACAACATGAAGCAGACGGTGACGACGCTTTCGAGCGAGGTCGAGAAGTCCCGGGGCTACATCGCCCGGGCAGAAGGCACCGAGAAAGCTCGGATCGAGACCACCGCTCCGGCATTCACCGCAATCGAGACAAAATGAGCGAAGTGAACGTCAAGGTCGAGCGCGCTCTGGCCCGCTTCGATCGGGTGACCCGGGCGCTGGACGAGCGCGACGGCGCGGCTCGCGAGGCCGCCCGGCGCGAGCGGCAGCGGCTGAACCGCGACCTGGGTCGGCGGGCCGCCCGGGTAGGAATGGCGATCGGAATCGTCAGCATTGCGACGATCGTCATCGGCTTGATGACCCCGATCGGAATGTTCGGCCTGTTTGCAGCGATCGGCCTTGCGGTCGGCATCGCCGCCCTTCTCGCCTTCATGCCGAGCGAGCCGGCGGCAAGGGCGCCCACGGCCGATCTGCCCAATGGTCCAATGGTCCAGCGCTTCGATTCCTATTTGTACCGGACCCGGGCCGCGTTGCCGGCGCCGGCCCGCGCCGAGATCGACTCGATCAGCGCCCGGCTGCCGCTCCTCAGGCAGACGCTGGAGCGGGTCGAGACCCTCGACCCAAAGGCGCAGGATGCCCGCCGGCTGATGTCGGTCCACCTGCCTGGACTGGTCGACCGCTACCTCAACGTCCCGCCGGAGTTTCGCGGCCAGGCCGACGGCGAAGGGCTGACGGTCGACCAGCGCCTCATCGAAGGGCTTGCCGCGGCAAGGACGGCGCTCGACGAGATTTCGCAGGACCTCGCCCGCAGCGATCTGGCGGCGTTTGAAACCCAAGGCCGCTTCATCAAGTCGCGCTACGGCGAGCAACCGATCGACAGTTAGGGTCCGTCAGGTCCTTGGCCGACTTCAGGAAAAGCTTGCAGCCGGCCCTTAGCGCGGGCAACCCTTTGGCGAGCATCGGACAAAGGGGGGCTGAAGATGTCGTTGCGGTCGGTTCGATTGCGCGTCTACCGCCAGCTCGAGCCTACCGCCTGGCCGCGCAAAGGCCTGTCACCGACCAACCTCTTCCTGGCGATATTGATCGTCATCGCCGTCATAGCGGCGGTCGTCGAGACCGAGCCGCTCATCGCGCAAGGGCGCGAGCTGCTGTTCGACGATTTCGAAGTGGGGGTCGCAAGCATTTTCGCCGTGGAGTATGCCGCGCGTGTCTGGACCATCGTCGAGAACCCGCGCTTCGCCGCATATCGCTTCCCGCGCCTTCGCTATATCGTGTCGCCCATCGCAATCATCGATCTGCTGGCGATCGTGCCGGCCTTCTTCGCGTTCGGCGGCACGTCGAGCCTCGCACTGCGCTTCTTCCGGATTCTTCGCATGCTGAGGCTCGCCAAGCTCGGCCGGACGTCCAGTGCCTGGACCGCAATCCGCGAGGCACTGCACGACCGCCGATACGAATTCGGGGTCGTGCTCGGCCTCGTCGGACTGACGCTGCTGATCTCCGCTTCGATGCTCTATATTGCAGAGGCGGAGGCGCAACCGGACAAGTTCGGTAGCATTCCGCGGGCGCTTTGGTGGTCGATCGTCACGCTGACCACCGTCGGTTATGGCGACACTTTCCCGATAACTACGCTAGGTAAATTCTTCGCAGCCGTCGTTGCCCTTACCGGCGTCCTGGTTATTGCTATTCCGACCGGCATTTTCGCGGCCTCGTTCAGCGAGGGCCTGCAACGCTATCGCGAAAGTTCGAAAAGCGAGGACGGGCCGGATGCCTGATTGCCGGACCCTCGCCGGATGACCGCCGCGGTCGCCGATCGGGCCGGGCTGAAGCTGTTCGGCAAGAGGTTCAAGCTCCCGGACCGGGTCCCGCCGTTCAACAGCATCGCCTACCGGATCTTCACGGTGATCTGGTTCGCGGCGCTGTTGCTGGCGATCGTCGGCCCGGCGATGGGCCTTTACAACCGCTACGTGGCGCCCGGGGACAATTCGCAACTGGTGCTGGGCAGCCGAGCCGGCTTCGCGGTTTCCCTGCAGGACGCCACGCACATCCGATTCAGGGTCGGGCCCTATTCGGGCGCGAGCGGAATTCGCAAAGGCGACGACATCATCGCCATCTACGGCTTGCCGCTGCCCGAGAGGATGCCGGTAACCGAGAAGGCGATCGAGGAACACGCCGACGACCCGGCCTACATTGCGATGGAAAACCTGTTGTTCGGGACCGAACAAATGCCGGTCCCGTTGACGGTCAGGTCGCGCGACGGATCAATCCGCGAGGTCACGGTCACGACCGGCGAGCAGCATATCGACGCCGCCGCAATCGACCGCGGCTTCTCGCCGACCTTGCTCAGCTTCATCGATGTCGTCCATGTCATTTTCTATCCCTTTCTGATCTGGGCCGCCTGGATCCTCCACCGCCGCAACGCCCGCGACGCCGTCAGCTCGGTGCTGTCGCTGGCGATCCTGCTGATGATCTGCGCCGAGCTGCCGTCGTCGGCATTTCTCGACAGCATCGGCGTGCCGCTGCAGGTCAACGTCGCGCTCTACGACCTCGGCAATCTGCTGCTGATCGCCGGGATTGTGCTGTTCCCGCACGGGACCCTCTCTGGCCGGATCGTGCTTCTCCTGTGCCTCGCGCCGCTGCTGATCCTGCTTCGCGGCCAGGCCTATCAGGCCTGGCTTCTGGCGCTGCTGATCATCGGCGTTCTGATTCAGATCCGGCGCCTTCGGACCGCCGAATCGCTCGACGTTCGCAACCAGATCCGCTGGGCCCTGTTCGGCTTCACCGGCTACGCCCTGTTCCGAACGATTTCCTACACGGCCGACATCATGAAGTGGTCCGTCGGAACCTTTTCGACGCAGATGACGCTCGAAGTGACCGCCGGACTTGCGCTCGGGCTGTCGGCGCTGATCCTCCAGCTCGGACTGCTGGTCGCTCTGATCCGCTACCGGCTCTACGATGCCGAAGCGATCATCAGCCGTACCGCGAGCATCGCCATCATGGCGATCGCGCTCACGGCAATCTTCGCCGGCGTGATGGAAGGCATCATCACCAGCATGCAGAGCATCTATCCGGACGCCGAGACCGAGGCGGCGATGGCCGGAGCGATCGCGGCGACCATTTTCATCCATCCGCTCCACGAGCGCGTCCAGAAATTTGTCGAGAAACGGTTCCACAAGGGCGTCATCGAGATCCGCGAGGAGCTGCCAGAGATGATGCGCGACACCCGCGACTCCGCGTCGCTCGGAGACTTCCTCTCCGAGGTGCTGACCAGGATCGTCGACGGCTTCAACGCGACGCGCGCCGCGGTCATCCTTGACCGACAGGTGCAGCAGACCGCCGGAATTGACACCGCCAAAGTTGACGAGTGGGTCGCGGCCTTCCAGCCGAAGGCCGACCGGAACGTCCTCGACTGTGTCCCCGAGGACCACACCTTTCCGCTTCGGCTCGAGATCGAGACGACGTCGGGCGCCTTCGGCTGGCTGTTGATCGGCCCTCGCCCGGACGGCAGCATCGCCGGCAACGACGAGCAGGAAGCGCTCGAAAAAATCGCCGGCACACTGGGCCGGTCGATGCGGATCGTGCTCGCTCGCGAGGAGGAAAAGCAGGAGCTCCTGCGGCTGCTCGAAGCCAGCAGCAAGCGGATCGACCGGATCGAACGCGTTCTTAAGCTTCAATAAAATATATAAAGTCGTTTCGTCCAAGTAGCGGTTTCGTTGACCCGCTGCGCCTGGGCGAATATTCAGGACGAACAAGGGAGTCCGGGGATGTCTCGTATTTTGATGGCCGTGGCGCTGCTGATCGCAGCGCCGGCAATGCCAATTCTTCCAGCGCAGGCGGCGGTTGCCGTGCAGGGTCAGACCCAGTGCGCCGACACCGCGCAAAAGAAGGCCAAAAGGTCAATGTTCGGAAGCATCCTGGGCAGCGTCGCCGGAACAGCGCTCGGCTCTATCGGCGGTGTCGGAAGCGCGGTTGCTTCAGTCGCTTATCCGGCAACCACCTTGCTGACCGACGAATTGCTAAAGATGCTCGACTGCAAGGAGCAGCAGCAGGCGGCCAAGGCGACCGATGAAGCCATCCGCGGCGGAGTCGGATCGGAAGTGGCGTGGAAAAGCGATACCCGGCCCAACGTCCACGGCTCGTCGAAAGTCACCGGCCAGGAGCAGCTCGCCGACGGCGGCAACTGCCTGACCGTGACCGACGTCGTCATCGTCGACGGCGAGGAGACAACGGTGCCCAAGCGCATGTGCCGGGCGAAGGGCGCTTCCGGCTACGCCAAGGCCTGATGGCCAAGCGGATCGTTCTCCTGGCGGCCGCCTGCGTCCTGCTGTCGGCTCCGGCTGCCGCTGCGGCCGAGATGGACGCCAACAACCCGACCTGTCCGAAGCAGCTCAACTGGTCGACCTACCGACAGATGAAATTCACGCTCGAGACGGTCGACGGTGCCCGGGTGCTCAAGGCGGAAGGCGCGATCGACGACGGCGTGCCCGAACGGCTGAGCGAGGCGCTCAAGGCGAACGACCCGATCGCCGAAATCTGGATCCGCTCGCCCGGCGGCAGCGCCCGAGCCGGCAATGCGGCCGGGAAAATCATCCGCGAGTCGATGATACCGACCCGTATTCCCGCGGGCTGGGCCTGCTTTTCCTCCTGCAATTTCGTGTTCATGGGCGGAGCGATCCGGTACGTGGATCCCGGGGCGCATTTCGTCGTCCATATGTTCACCCACCTCGCCGACAAGGACGCGGTCAGGGCGGAGGTCGCTCGTGATGCCGACAGCGCGTTGGAGCTGATCGGCGACGTCGAACAGGATTCGGCGCTGCTCGCCAGCGAGGACAATGACTTCCTGATCCGCATGGGCGTGTCACGAAAGCTTTTGACGGATGTGATGTATCAGCAGAAGGCGGTGGCGGGAGAAGACGACAAGTCGACTCGGCGGTGCCTGACTGCCGAGGAAACCGCCAAATATAACGTCGCCAATGCGCGATGAGCTTGAGGAGGACCAAGCAATGAAGTCGACCGGGATGTTCAAGATCGGAGTGGCAGCGCTCGCGCTGGCCGTCTCGTCCGCTTCGGCGGCCACCGTCCTGGTGGTTCGCGCCGCCGGGCCGTCATCGAAGGTCTATCCGCCGGGCAAGGCGCTGCCCGACGCCGCCAAGATCCAGCTTCAACCGGGCGACAGCGTCATGTTGCTCAACAACGGCGGGGCGCGGACGCTACGCGGCCCCGGCACCTTCGCGGTGGCCGGCGGTAGCGGCAATTCAGCCACGAATCGTCGCGCTCGCTTCAGCGCGATGCGCAGCGGCGACGTGCCGTTGAACCCGAGCCCGTGGAACCTCGACGTCACGCAGAGCGGCAAGCTGTGCGTCGCCGACCCGTCGAAGCTGATCCTGTGGCGTCCGCAAAAGGACGACTCGATCAAGCTGACCATCCGCGGCGGCGGAAGCGAGCAAACGCTCGACTGGGCCGCCGGCAAGGACACGATCTCCTGGCCGGCCAACCTGCCGGTGACGAGCGGCGCCGAATATCAGCTGAGCCAGTCGAACGGCGGTGACACCGCGCGGGTGACGTTCGTGACGCTGACGGCACCGCCGACCGATCCGGTCGCGACCGCCCAGTCGCTGATCGCCAACGGCTGCGAGAATCAGCTCGACGTGCTTGTGGAGACTTCGCCGGCCATCTAGCCGGCGACGACGCCTGACTGTGTCAGCC
>CAMPJH010000084.1 GCA_946886845.1 uncultured Sphingomonas sp.
ACCAGCACCTGGCCGTCGCAATCCGCCGATGCGCCGATGCCGATGACCGGCACTTCGACCGACCGCGCGACTGCGCTCGCGATCTCCTCCATCACGCCCTCGACCACCATGCAGAAGGCGCCGGCCTCGGCCACGGCCTTGGCGTCGGCGACAATCTTCTCGGCTTCCGCGCCTTCCCGGCCGCGCACGCCATAGCCGCCGAGCACGTTGACCGATTGCGGAGTGAGGCCGACGTGGCCGATCACCGGGATTCCGCGATGGGACAGAAAGTCGATGGTCGGCGCCATCGCTTCGCCGCCTTCCATTTTGACCGCCGCACAGCCGGTTTCCTTGAGGATCCGCGAGGCGTTGGCGAAGGCCGTTTCCGGCGAGGCCTCATAACTTCCGAACGGCATGTCGACCCCGACCAACGAATGCCAGCTGCCGCGCACCACCGCGGCGCCGTGCGCGCACATCAGCTCGAGCGTCACCGGGATCGTCGAGGGCAGGCCGTAGATCACCTGGCCCAGGCTGTCGCCGACCAGGAGCATATCGCAATGCGGGTCGAGCAGCTGGGCGGTGCGCATCGTGTAGGCGGTCAGCATGACGATCGGCTGCTCGGTCCTGAAGCCGTCCCCCTCGGGCCGCTTGCGGGCGCGGATCGACGGCACCGTAATGCGCTTGCCCGGGACCGGCGTCGGGGTGGCCCGGCTGGTGCCGGTATCGATCGTGACCTTCGACATCGCGCGCCCCTTTAGCTGCACAGTCGCTTCGCCGCCAGCCGCGCCCCTTTGCCCGTAAACGCGGGAACTTTGGCGCATTCCCGTCGTCGGCCCTGCAGGTGCGGCGCAAAATGCGCGCCGTGGGGAGAGAGACTGGAGTAGTCAAATGGCGGATCGCCGACTGGTGACCGACATCGGTTTCGCGCTGTTGATCGCCTTTCCGGCGACGCTTCCGGCGGCGCCGAACCCGTGGAGCGCGAGCGACGAGGCCGGCAAGCCTTCTGCCGCCGATGTTCAGGTCGATGGACTCCGCTACGATACGGCCGCAATTCCTAATTCCGAATTCGACGGCTGACGCGGCCAATCCCGCCGCCGCAACTGCTCATCGACGCCAACGGAACCGATCGACCGCGACAGTGGTCAATCGCGGGCGCACGACCGCGCCCCTTCTTCAATCGATCCAACCGAAAGGCCATTGCATGACCCTCTCCAAACTAATCCTCGCGAGCACGGCATTGGCGCTTGGAACCGGCACGGCGCTCGCCCAACCGGCTGAACCGGCGCCGCCCACGCCCACGGCCGACCCGGCGAATTCGACGACTCCGGCTCCGACGACCGATCCGGCCGCGGCGACCCCTCCCGCCGCGACCGATCCGGCGGCGGCTACCGATCCGGCCGCTGCGCCCGCGGCTGAGCCGGCTGACTCGACTGCAACCGACGCCGCCAAGGCCGAAGCCGACAAGAAGGCGAAGAAAGCGAAGAAGAAGCCGAAGTAGCGCATCCATCGGGCGCGCCGGGCGCGCGCCCCTTTTTCAGCGCAGCCAGCCTCGCTGGCGCGAATGGCGAGCGAACCAGAAGATCGTCCAGCTGATCGCGGCGATGACGATCGCGACGGCCAAGTCGTTGGCGCTGATCGCCTCGCGAAGCTCCGGAACCGCGACCAGCCCGCCCAGCCAAGCAAGCGCCGCGACCAGCGACACCAGCAGCAGAGGCTGCGCCAGCTTGCGCTTCATCACCAGCATGACCGCTCCGGCCAGCCCCACCCACACCGCGATCGCATAAGCCGCGGTGACCCACAAAGGCTCGGCTTCGAACGCCGCCCGCTGGTCAAGCGGGATCGCCGCCGGATCGGCGGTGACGTGGGTCACGTAAGCGAAGCAGCCGAGCACCATGAACAGCAGCGAGGCGACCGCCCCCATCCAATACCAGCCGGCCACCGGCCTTGGCGAAAATCGGTCGTCGGTCATCCGCTGTTCCCCCCAGATCATGGCCGGACCATAGCTTAGTCTTCCGGGCCGGAAAGCCTGACTTCGATGGTCAAATGCGCGAGCCCGCCGATCAGCGACAGGCGGCGGCGGATCTCCGCCGACGAAACGGCGCCCGAAGCGGTGACGATCGCCGCATGGGCGCCCGGCCCGATTCGCCACACATGCAGGTCGGCGATGGTGCAATCGCCGCCTTCCTCGACCGCCGATTTCATCCGTTCGAGCAGTCCGCGGTCGGCAGTGTCGAGCAGCACCGCGGCGGTCTGGCGAACCAAGGTCCACGACCAGCGGGCGATCACCAGCGACGCGACGATGGCGATGACTGGATCGAGCCACACCCAGCCGAGGAACCGCCCGGCAACCAGCGCCGCAATCGCCCCGACCGAAGTCAAGGCGTCGGCGAGGACGTGCAGGTAGGCGGCGCGCAAATTGTGATCGTGATGATGCCCGTGACCGTGCTGGCGCTCCTGCAGCATCGCCGCGCTGACCAGGTTCACCGCCAGGCCGATCACTGCGACGACGATGGCGTCGCCGAAGTCGATTTGCGTCGGATTGAACAAGCGCGCGACCGATTCGGCCGCGATCGCGATCGCGAAGATTCCGAGGACCAGCGCCGAGCCGAAGCCGGCGAGGTCGCCGACCTTGCCGGTGCCGAAGGTGAAGCGCGGGTTGGCGACATGGCGCTTGGCGTACCAGTAGGCGCCGGCCGCGACCGCCAGGGCGCCGGCATGGGTCGCCATGTGGAAGCCGTCGGCGAGCAGCGCCATCGATCCGGTGATGAGGCCGGCGGCGATCTCGGCGACCATCATCACCGCGGTCAAAGCGACGACCCACAAGGTCCGGCGCGCATTGCGGTCGTGCGAGGCCCCGAGGAAATCGTGGTCGCGGGCCAGCTCTTCGAGTTCGAATCTGGTTGCCATCGGGCAAGCTTAACGCGGCGCCTTGCCTGCGGCGAGCGGCCGCACCTGGACGCTCTTGATGTTGGTGAACTCGCGGATTCCGAAGCTCGAACATTCGCGGCCATAGCCCGAATGCTTGACCCCGCCGAACGGCATTCGCGGATCCGACCTGACATTCTCATTGACGAAGGCGAGGCCGGCCTCGAGCTCGGCGGCAGCAATCCGCCGCCCCCGGTCGAGGTCGGCCGTCACCACGCCCGAGCCGAGCCCGAACTCGCTGGCGTTGGCGATCCGGATGGCGTCGGCCTCGTCCTCGGCAGCAATGATCGCCGCGACTGGCCCGAAGACTTCCTCGTCATGCGCCGGCTGGCCCGGCCGGACGTCGGCCAATACCGTCGCCGGGTACCAGGCGCCCGGTCGGTCGGGAATTTCGCCGCCGAGCAGCAGCCGGGCGCCCCTGGCGACGCTTTCCGCCACCTGGCGGTGGATTTCGTCGCGCGCCTTGATGCTCTGCATCGGTCCGAGCCTGGTCCCCTCCTTGCGCGGGTCGTCCATCGCATAGGCCCGCATCGCCTCGACCAGCGCCGCCTCGAACCGCTCGATGATCGGGCGGACGACGACGAACCGCTTGCCGGCGATGCAGCTCTGGCCGCCGTTCACCATCCGCGCCGTCGCGCAGAGCTTTGCCGCCGCCTCGACGTCGACGTCCTCGAGGACGACATAGGCATCGGACCCGCCCAGCTCGAGCACGCATTTCTTGAGGACTCCGCCGGCCGCGGTGGCGACGCTGCGGCCGGCGGCGACGCTTCCGGTCAGGGTCACCGCGGCGACATTCGAATCCTCGATTAGCGCTTTCACGTCGCCGCTCGGCAGGAGCAGCGCACGGAACAGGTCGCGGGGCACGCCCGCCTCGTGCAGCACCTGCTCGATCGCCAGCGCGCAGCCGGGGACGTTGCCGGCATGCTTCAGAAGCGCGCCATTGCCGGCCATCAGCGCCGGAGCGGCGAATCGAAAGACCTGCCAGAACGGGAAGTTCCACGGCATCACGGCGAGGACGACCCCGAGTGGATTGAAGGTCACGAAGGCCTCGCCGCCGCCGATGTCGACCGGCTCGTCGGCGAGATATTGCTCGGCATGGTCGGCGAACCAGTCGCAGTGGAACGCGCACTTGTCGATCTCGGCACGGCCGTCGTCGATGGTCTTGCCCATCTCCTCGGTCATCAGCGCCGCGAGCTCGTCCTTGCGGCGGCCGAGGATCGCCCCCGCTTCCCGGACGATGGCGGCACGCTGGGCAAAGCTCGTCCGCCGCCATTGATCGAACGCGGCGCGCGCTGCGCCGGCTGCGGCAAGCGCCTCCTCGACTGTGTGGCCGTCATAGCTTGGCCCGGCGACTCCGGTGGCCGGGTTGACCGTCCCGAAGCGGGGCCGGCGGCCGCCCGTGGCTTTGGCGTCGTGTTCGGCGAGGGTCTGGTCAGTCATCATCGATCTCCGCCGGCCTCATGCGCCTGGCAGACGAACCGCCGCAAGTGCCGGCGGTTCCGGCCGGTCAGCCCTCGACGATGACTTCGGTGCCTACCTTGGTCAGCCCGTAAAGCCGCTCGGCGAACTTCAGCGGCAGCCGGACGCAGCCGTGGCTGGCCGGATAGCCGGGGTTCTTGCCGGCGTGGAAGGCGATTCCCTTCTCGTCGTACATCTGCATGAACGGCATCGGCGCATTGTCATATTTGCGGCTGTAGCCGAGCTTCTTCTTGAGCCGCACCTTCCAGAACCCAAGCTGGGTCTCCCTGCCCTTCTCGCCGCTCGAAATCGTCGCCATTCCGGCGAGCTTGTCGCCGCGATAGACGTAGAAACGCTGGGTCAGCAGGTCGATCACGACCTTGGTCTCGCCTTCTTCCGGGATCGCGGCGACCCAGCGGAACTCGCCGGGCCGCAGCGCCACCGGGCCGAACGCGACGAGCGCGTCCTGGTGCGCCTGCGGGGCGTTGCCCTGGGTCCAGCGATAGGGAAGCTCCCTCGGTATCATCGGCGGCGGCGCCTGGACCACCCTTTGCGGCGCGGTCGAGCAGCTGGCGAGCAGCCCCGCGGCGGCGGCGGCAATTGTCCATTTGAAAAACGTGCGCATGGCCGCTGAAAAAGCTCAACCCGCCGCACAGGTCAATATGATGGTAAACGCAAAATTAGCGGTTAACCGCGAAAAAACTGGGCTCTGCGAGTTAGTCCTTGCGAGTTGGCCCGCTTTTCTCGGCGGGCCGGCCCTGTCCGTAATCTCCGCCGATCAGCCGCGGCCGGATTGACGGACGAACGCCCACCGGATGGCCTTCCCGGTTGCCGCCCGGCGTGTAACGGCAGACCAGCCATTGGTTGCCGCGACCGCGCGCCATGCCGCAGCCGACCCTGGTGGTCGTCGGCCAGATCATCTGCGTGTAGTGCGACACGTCTTCCCAGCGGCCGGTGCGGCTGACGGCCGGATAGACGCCGGCAATGAAGTTGCGTTTCTCAACCACCCAGTTGCGCAGCATCTGCTCGGGCGTCCAGCCGAGCATTCCCTTGCTCAGATTCTCGCGCTCGGCGCCGCGTCCGGCGCGCGGCGAGTGGACCAGCCGCCCGGCGCGGGCGAGCTCGCCGGCATAAGCGGTCGCCGACGCCTGGAGCATCGGGTCCCACTGCAGCGGCGGCACTCCCACCGAGGCCCGCTCGGCATTGTGGACAGCGAGCATCTGCGCGGAGGCACGGTCCAGCGGAACCGACGAATGCTGCGGTCGCGGCTGGAGCTGCGGCGGCGGTGCCGGCCGATAGAACGGCGGCCGTCGCGGCGGCGATCGCGGCATGCCCGGGAACAAATCGTATGGATCGATGGAGACCCGGTCGTAGAGCCGCGCCTGCTCGACGCAGGCCTGGATGCAACGCAGCCACGCTTCGTAGATTTCTATCATCGCGTCGTAGAGGGCGTTCGCCTCGGTTTCGCTTCGGGCGGCGCGGGCCTCGGCCTGCTGCGCGGTCGGGGCCGCGGCGTCCGCCTCGCGTTGCAGGCTGTCCGCATGCTGGCGCGCACTGTCTGGATTGAGGCGCGACAACTGGTCGGCGATCTGCATGCGTTGGGCCGTCGTGCGGGCCGCCGTCATCTGCGCCTGCAGCCGGTTGAAGTCCCGCTGCGTCTGTTCGGCCTGCTGGCGCGCGGCGCGCGCTCGTTCGGCCGCCTGGTCCGCCTGCCGCCGCAGGGTGCTTGCTCGCTGACGATCCTCCTCGGCCCCGCGGCGAGCGCGCATATATTCGAACTCGGCGCGGATGAACTGGTTGTACAGCTCGCCGCACCGGTCGTGGCAGATCCGTTCCTGGACGCTCATCGTCGGCTCAGGCTCGGCGACCGGCGGCGGCTCGTCCGCCGCCCCGCCGGTGGTGCCGGCGCCGCCTCCACCCGACGGATCGCCGTAGATCCGGTGGACATGGCGGTCGCACAATTCCTGCAGCAGCGAGATTGCCCGGCCGAAATCGTCGACCGCCCGGTCGAGCGCCGGATCGGGCGGCTGGGCCGCGGCGGCGGCGACCGCCAGCCGCTGCCGCTTGAGGTGCAGGGCGGTCACCGACACGCCGCACGCCCAGATGTCGAAATTGGTCAGCACCTGCAGCAGCTGGTTGGTGGCGCTGGCGAATTGCGGGCCGATGCTCCGTCCGGCGAACTGTCCCTGTTGCTGCGCGAGCTGCTGGGCGATGCTCTGCGCATCGTTGAGCTTGTTGAGCGCTTCTTCCGACAGGCCTTCGGCGGTCGACTGCTGCGCCGTGCCGGGCGTCGCGAAGCACAGCGCAAGCGCGAACATGCCGAGCCCGATGGTGCGAAGGAACCGCAACGCTGCCCCCTTTCCGGCGGTTTGAACCGCCGTCCCCGCAGCAGAACTAGCGCAAACCGAAGTGAGCGGCTAGCGCCTCACTTCACGGGTTCCGGCGGCTCTGGCCCGCTAGCCGAC
>CAMPJH010000085.1 GCA_946886845.1 uncultured Sphingomonas sp.
GCTCGGCTAGCTCGTGGCGGATCGCCTCCATCGCCTGCTTGAGCGTCGGTCCCGGGGTCACATAGTGCGAATTGGCATAGACCCGGACGTGGTCGATGCTTGCCGTCTTCTTGCCGGTCAGCGGGTCGAACTCGACGATCTCCTCGATCTCGTCGCCGAAGAAGCTGATCCGCCAGGCGCTGTCCTCATAGTGCGACGGGAATATCTCGAGATTGTCGCCGCGCACCCGGAAATTGCCGCGGGCGAACGCCTGGTCGTTGCGGCGGTACTGCAATGCGACCAGCTTGCGGATGATCTCGCGCTGGTCTTCGCGAGCGCCTTTCTTCAAGTCGAAGATCATCGCCGAATAGGTCTCGACCGAGCCGATTCCGTACAGGCACGACACCGAGGCGACGATGATCACGTCGTCGCGCTCGAGCAGCGAGCGGGTCGCCGAGTGGCGCATCCGGTCGATCGCCTCGTTCACCGAGCTTTCCTTCTCGATGTAGGTGTCGGAGCGTGGCACGTAGGCCTCGGGCTGGTAATAATCGTAATAGCTGACGAAATATTCGACGGCGTTGTCGGGGAAGAAGCTCTTGAACTCGCCGTAGAGCTGCGCGGCGAGGATCTTGTTGGGGGCGATCACCAGCGCCGGCCGCTGCAGCGTCTCGATCACCTTGGCCATGGTGAAGGTCTTGCCCGAACCGGTGACCCCGAGCAGCACCTGGCTCTTTTCGCCGTCGAGCGCCGCCTCGGTCAGTTCCTTGATTGCCTGCGGCTGGTCGCCGGCCGGTTCGTAATCGGACCTGAGCACGAACTTCCGGCCGCCCTCGGCCTTGTCCGGCCGCGCCGGCTTGTGCGGCACGAACGCCGTCCCGGTGTCCGGCTCGTCCAGGGTCGTTCGGATTTGAATCGCCATGCATCGCGCATATGGTGGAGGTGGCAAACCGGCGCAACGCGTCGAAGGCGGGTGGGGGCAAGCCGATGAAGTCACGATTGTATACCGATCCGGTGGCGGTTGGAGTGATCGCCGCGGTGCTCGCGGTGAGTCTCGGGCTTGCGTATCTGCAGGTGGCCAGCGCGCCGTTACGGATGCTGGCGATGAATGCCGCTGCATTGCTGATCGGCCTGGTGCTGGTGGTGCTGGTGCGTCTGTCCGGCAACCTTCCTCGGCAGGTCTCAGCGGGCGCTCCCGTCATTGGCGGCATGGCGTTGATGGCAACGGCCGTGCTCGGACAGCCCGTGGACGGCGCCGTCCGCTGGGTGACCGTCGGCCTTGTGACCATTCAGCCCAGTCTCATCCTGTTGCCGGCGATGCTGGTTCTATTCGCGCGCGAACGAACTGGGGCCTCTGCCGCAGGCCTCGCGCTATCGCTTACGGCAATGGCATTGCAGCCCGACCGAGCGATGGCGGCAATGGCTGTCGTCGGTGTCGGCCTGGTCCTTATCCTCGCGCCGGATCGGCGACGGTTTCTTTGGCTGGCGCCGGCCGGCCTGGTTGCGTTCATCGTCGCAATGGCGCGCCCCGATCGCCTTCCTGCCTCCCCGTTCGTCGACCAAATCCTGTTTTCCGCACCCTCGTCGAGCGCGTTCGCGGGTTTCGCCGTGCTCGGCGGGTCGGTGTTGCTGATTGCACCGACTTTGCTGGCCATAGGCGGACACAACCGGCTGCCGCTGCTTGTCTTCGGAAGCGTTTGGGTCACAGCCCTGGCCGCCGCGGCGCTCGGCAATTATCCAACACCGCTGGTGGGATATGGGGGCAGTGCCATCCTCGGCTATTGCCTGAGCGTCGCGGTCCTTCGCCGTCGGCAGTCACCCGTCCCTGCGCAGCTGCAAACTCCAGGCAAAGTTATCGCTGACACAGCTCCGCCGGGCGGCCTGGCGTACGGAATGGCCCTCGACAGTTAGGACGGCGCCGCATTAATAGTCGTTGAGGGGGCGCAATGACTCTCAGCGAATTTCTCGGCCCGACGGGAGCTCGGGCGCTGGTCGGATACGTGGCTGTGTGGGGCGTCTCGACCGCTTATTTGGCGGCCACCGGTGGCGACTGGGTCTTCCCGATCGCGTCGCTGTTGATCTTCGGACTGATGCTCGGCGGCCTGATCTGGTTCCTGACGCGCAAGATGGATGCACCGGCGGTTCCAGTCGCCAATCCGCGCCGCCAATCCCTGGCATTCCTTGGCTATATCGCCGTCTATGCCGTGCTTCTGATCGGCATCTGGCTCGGATCGATCAAGCAAGCGATCCCACCGGGACAAACTCAAGAGCTTGCGGTGCTCGCCTACAAGCTGCTGATCCACGTCGGGATTCCGATCGCGATCATTGCCCTACTCGGCGGAGCGCTTCGGCCGCTGTTCGACACCGGCATCGAACGCCGCGGGTTCTGGCCGGCGCTGATCGTCCTCAGCGCGCTGATGTTCGCACTGCTTTCGGTGGTTAGCCCGTCGCTTCGGCTGATCGGCGCGCTCGGCCTGGCGCCGGTCGCCGCCGTCGGCTGGGTGGCGGTGTCCTGGGCCTGGTATTCTATCGAGGCCGGCCTGTGCGAGGAGTTCCTGTTCCGCGCTGGCCTGCAATCGCGCCTCACCGCCTGGCTATCGTCGCCGGCAACCGCGATCGTCGTCACCTCGATCCTGTTCGGGCTCGCGCACTGGCCGGGGCTTTACCTGCGCGGCGGCCCCGGCACCGACGGCTGGTCGACCGATCCGATCCAGGTCGCGGCTTATACGATCGCGACATTGTCGCCTCTTTCAGTAGCGCTCGGGCTGCTTTGGGCGCGCTCGCGCAGCCTGCTTCTGATTGTGCTTGTGCATGGATCGATCGACGCGCTTCCGAACACTGCCGAGCTGGTGCGCATCTGGAGCTAGCGGCTCAGCCTTGGCCGGCCTATTGTGCCGGTCGAACAGGGGGAGCCGAGTGATGAAATCTGCCTTGATCCTGATTGCCTGCGCGATTCCGCTGGCCGCCTGCGGCTCCGAGCCCGAAGTCGACGTGAAGAATGCGAGTGTCGGCGAAGTGGCGCGCGAGGTCGCCGAGTCCGGCACCCAGGGCGAGTTCGTCATGCGGCCGGGCAAATGGTCTTCGAAGGTGAGAATCGAGGAGGTCAGTGCGCCCGGAATGCCGCCCGAAGTCGCCAAGCAGATGCAGGACATGTTCGCCGCTCGCCAGCCTCAAGGGTTCGAAAGCTGCCTGACCGAGGCACAAGCCAAGCGGCCGGGCGAGGATTTCTTCTCCGGCAAGAGCGACCAGTGCCGCTACGATCATTTCAAGATGGGCGACGGCAAGATCGACGCGAAGATGCGCTGCCAGGCCGGAGGCGCCACCCAGGTGATGGCGATGGCGGGTAATTATTCGCGCGACAGTTACAGCATGACGATGAGCATGGATCAGCAGGGCGGCCCGGAGGCTGCGGCCGGGCTGCGAATGCGGATGCGCGTCGACGCCAAACGAATCGGCGAGTGCACCGGCAAGAAGGCCTGAGGGCGCCGAACACGGGAGGGGTCGATGAAGTGGTTTGTGATCGCGGCGAGCGCATTGGCGCTGGCCGGCTGCGGCCAGGAGCAACCGACCGCCAATGGCAGCGAGCAGGTGCCCGCGGCGCTCAACCCCGGCGAGTATGAAGTGACCACTTTGGTCGAATCGCTGCGGTCGACCGACCAAACCACTCCCGGGACCAAGGCAAAGGCGGACGGCAAAGCCGTAACCCACCGCGCCTGTGTCGCCTCCGACGGATCGGTCGAGCCGGCCATGTTCTCCGAGGCCGGCGACGAATGCCGGATCGAGAACGCCTACGCCCGCAACGGCCGGCTGACCCTAACGCTGAACTGCACCCGGCCCGGCGCGCCCGGCCTGATCGCGCAATCGGTCAGCGGCACCTTCTCGGCCGACGGCTTCGAAACCGATGTCGAGACCGCCACCTATTTCACCGGCGCCGGCGACTATGCGATGCGCCGGAAAATGTCCGGCAAGAAGGTCGGCCTCTGCGCCGCCAAAGAGGATTCGGGCAAGGCGGCCTGATCCGTATCCCGCGCGTTAGCGCGCCAATGAATACGCGAATCCTCTTGAACCGCGGCAGCGGATCGGCCGGGGACCGGTCATCGGTCGAAGCCGCGCTGCGCAGCGCCGGAATCGCCGGCCGCGCGCGGTGGCTGGACGCCGACAAGCTGTCGCAACAGGCTGAAGCAGCGGTTGCGGAAGGGGCGAAGCTGGTCGTTGCCGGCGGCGGCGACGGCACCATCAGCGCCGTCGCCGGAGCGCTCGCCGGCTCCGACACCAGGCTCGGAATCCTGCCGCTCGGGACCCTCAACCATTTCGCCCGCGACCTCGGTATCCCCTTCGATCCCGACGCCGCCGCCAGGCTGATCGCGCAGGGCCGCGACCGGCGGGTCGATGTCGCCGAAGTCAACGGCCGGGTGTTCATCAACAACAGCGCGGTGGGACTCTATCCGTTGATGGTCCGTGACCGCGAAGCGCAACGCTCGAAGCTGGGGCGAAGCAAGCGATGGGCGATGGCGGTCGCCGCCGTTCGAACCCTGCTGCGCTTCTCCAGCCAGCGGCTGGTCCTGACCGTCAACAAGGAAAGGGCCCGGGTCGACACGCCTTTGCTGTTCGTCGGCAACAATGCCTACCGGCTGGAAATGCCGGGAGCGGGAACCCGCGAGCGCCTCGACGGCGGCGAGCTGTGCGTCGTCCTGCTTCGTCGCAAGTCGCGGTTCGGCTTCTGCTCCGCCGTCGCGCGGGCGCTGGTCGGGCGCGACCGGACCATTGACCTCGAGCACATGGACGGCGTGCGCCAGCTCAGGGTGGATTCGCCGCTTGCCTCGCTGGCGATCTCGGTCGACGGCGAAACCGAGCGGTTCGAGCCGCCGCTCGTCTACCGGATCCGTCCCGGAGCCCTTAGGGTGATCGCGCCATGAAGCGCGCGTTCATTCCGGCCATCGGCCTTGCCGTTGCAGCCTGCACCAGCATCCAATTGCCTCCGCCGCACGCGCAGGCCGGCGTCGCCTTCGACCGCACCGGCGAGGTCGCCGCCTTCGCCGACGGCGTCGCTGACCCGCAAACCGGCCGAGCCGTCACTCCCGACGATCCGGTGCGGATCGCGTCGATCACCAAGGTGGTCGTCGTGATCGGGGTCATGAAGCTGGTCGAGGCCGGCAGGCTCGATCTCGATTCCGACGTCTCGCAATGGCTCGGCTGGCCGCTTCGCAACCCCGCCTTTCCCGACCGTCCGATCACCCTTCGCCAGCTGCTCTCTCACACCAGCTCGATCCGCGACCACGACGACCAATATGTGATCCCGCTCGGCGGCTCGCTTCGGCCGGTGATGGCCGTACCGACGTCGTGGGACCTCGAGCACGGGCCGGGCGACACATATTTCACTTATTCGAACATGAATTTCCCGATCGTCGCGGCGATCGTCGAGCGCGTGACCGGCGAGCGGTTCGACCTTTGGATGCGGGCCAATGTGCTCGATCCGATGCAGATCGACGCCTGCTTCAACTGGCCGACCTGCAGCGATTCGGCCGTCGCCCGGGCAGTGCAGTTGAGCGCGCCCGACGGGACGCCGGTGCGGGACGACCTTCACGGCCAACGTCCGGCCTGCCCGGTCTATGTCGAGGCGCCGACGCCGTGCGACCTGTCGTTGTGGCGGCTTGGCGAAAATGGTGCCGTGTTCGCGCCGCAAGGCGGTCTCAGGATATCGGCCCGAGGACTCGCCCGGGTCGGGCGTTTGTTACTGAACGGCGGCACCCTAGACGGAGTCCGGATCCTGTCGCCGCGGTCGGTCGAGATACTGCTCGCCCCGGTCTGGCGGTTCGACGGCCGCAACGGCAATACCGACCACGGCTTCTATTGCACCTACGGTCTTGCAACCCACGCCATTCCCACCTCCGCGCGGGACTGCGCCGATGACCCCGTTGGCGACGGCATCGTCCGCATCGGCCATGGCGGCGACGCGTACGGCCTCCGCTCCGGCCTTTGGATCGACCGCGCGCGCGGCACCGGGGTCGCGTTTTTCGTCACCGGCCTGGGCGACGACCCGCCGCGCGGGCGAAGCGCCTTCCGCGCCGCCGAAGAGCAGGCGTTCGTCCGTGCGCTGGCGCTGCTTCCGCGCAACTAGCCTGTGGCATCGCGGCCACGGCCGCCGCGCAAGCGCCACACTCGCCGCTCCCCAACCGTAAATCCGCGTGCTAGCCGCGATCGATGGACCTTGCGCATGCCCTCTCCGGCTTTCTTGTCGGGCTGCTGGTCGGACTGACCGGAGTCGGCGGCGGCTCGCTGATGGCGCCGATCCTGATCCTGATTTTCGGAGTCGCTCCGACCACCGCGATCGGCACCGATTTGTGGTTCGCCGGAATCACCAAGAGCGTCGGCGGAGCGGTCCATCACGTCAAGCGCAGCGCCGACCTCGCCGTCGTCGCCCGGCTGGCGATGGGCAGCGTCCCGGCCGCCATCGTCACGCTGATCGTGCTCAGCGCCATGCGCTGGTCCCAGGTCGAGCATGGCTGGCTGCCGTTCGCGCTCGGCTTCGTCCTGGTCGCGACGGCGGTGGCAACCATCGCCCGACCGGCATTGCACCGCTGGGTCCTGGCGCGGCAACGGCGCGGCTCGTCGATCGCCCCGACCAGCTGGCAGGCGCCGCTGACGGTCGCCGCCGGCGCAGTCCTCGGAGTGCTCGTCACCCTGACGTCGATCGGCGCCGGCGCGCTGGGCGCAACGATGCTCGTCTTCCTCTACCCGCTGCGGCTCTCGACCCGCGAGATCGTCGGCACCGACATCGTCCACGCGGTGCCGCTGACGATCATCGCCGGCATCGGGCATTTGCTTATCGGCAGCGTCGACGGAGGGC